>NZ_KV808752.1:0-75211 GCF_001812375.1 Streptococcus sp. HMSC077F03 | reverse complement strand
TTGCGGAGCGAGACGGACTAGTAGTCACATAATTAGTCAAAAAGCCATGTCTCATCGACTTGGCTTTTTTATAACTATTTATGTTAGCTTATTAAAGTCCCAGATTTGATCCATCCAGCCTTCATAAAAGTCTGGTTCGTGACAAACCATAAGAATGCTTCCTTTGTATTCTTTAAGCGCCCGTTTAAGTTCTTCCTTGGCATCTACATCCAAGTGGTTGGTCGGCTCGTCAAGCACTAAGACGTTGTTTTCACGGTTCATCAAGAGACAGAAACGCACCTTGGCCTGTTCCCCACCTGACAAGACCTGAATTTGGCTCTCGATGTGCTTAGTTGTCAAGCCACAACGAGCAAGGGCTGCGCGAACTTCTGCTTGGTTAAGGGCAGGAAAGGCATTCCAAACTGCTTCGAGAGGAGTTTGACGATTACCACCTTCTACTTCTTGTTCAAAGTAACCAAGTTCAAGGTAGTCGCCACGTTCAACTTCTCCAGCAATGGGTGGAATAATTCCCAAGAGAGACTTCAAGAGAGTTGTTTTCCCAATACCATTTGCCCCGATAATAGCAACCTTTTGATTGCGTTCAAAGGTGAGGTTTAAGGGTTTGGTAAGTGGACGGTCATAACCAATCTGCAAGTCCTTGGCTTGGAAGATAAAACGCCCTGGCGTACGAGCTGTTTTGAAATCAAAGGATGGTTTTGGCTTCTCACTTTGCAGTTCGATAATATCCATCTTGTCGAGTTTCTTTTGACGGGACATGGCCATATTACGCGTTGCAACACGCGCCTTGTTTCGAGCTACAAAGTCCTTGAGGTCTGCAATCTCTTTCTGTTGACGTTCATAGGCCGCTTCCAACTGAGATTTCTTCATGGCATAGACTTCTTGGAACTGGTAGTAGTCGCCAGAGTAACGCGTCAACTGTTGATTTTCCACATGGTAAACGATATTGATTACGTCGTTGAGGAAAGGAATATCATGCGAAATGAGGACAAAGGCATTTTCATAGTTTTGGAGATAGCGCTTGAGCCAGTCAATATGCTCAGCATCCAAGTAGTTGGTTGGCTCGTCCAGCAATAAGATATCTGGTTTTTCAAGGAGGAGTTTAGCCAAAAGCACCTTGGTTCTTTGTCCACCTGATAAGGCAGTTACATCCGTATCCATGCCAAAGTCCATGACACCGAGAGCACGCGCTACTTCATCAATCTTAGCATCCAAGGTATAGAAATCTCGACTCTCCAAACGGTCTTGGAGCTCTCCTACTTCTTCCATGAGTGCATCAATATCCGCCCCGTCTTCTGCCATTTCCATATAGAGGTCATTGATACGAGCTTCTGCTTTAAATAGCTCATCAAAGGCTGTACGCAAGACATCACGCACGGTTTGACCTTCCTTTAGTACAGCGTGCTGATCCAGATAGCCAGCAGTCACATACTTAGACCACTCCACCTTCCCTTCATCTGGTAACATCTTACCAGTCACGATGCTCATAAAGGTTGATTTCCCTTCACCATTGGCGCCGACTAGACCGATATGTTCTCCCTTGAGGAGACGGAAGGACACATCTTCAAAAATTGCACGGTCACCAAAACCGTGACTCAAATTTTTAACTTCTAAAATACTCATTCTAATTCCTTATCTTATTTTTATGCAGTCCTTTATAGAGGACCCAAGCCAGATAGCCTCCCAGGGTATTGGTCCACAAATCATCAATCTCAAAGACCCGATTAAAGTCGAATAAAAAATCTAAAAGTAGTTGCGAGCACTCAATTCCTAGACTCAGTAGAAAACTGAGAAGGATGATTTTTTTGGTTTGTCGTAAATTTGGACAGAGATAAATCAGTTGAAAGACCAGAGGGAAGAGCAAGAAGACATTTAAAATGTTCTGCAAAAAGATCCAAATAACTTGTCCCAAACTAGTCACTTCACCTAGATTCCAAAGGGAGTTTAAGGGAGTTAAAAGAAAAACCAG
This sequence comes from Streptococcus sp. HMSC077F03, assembly GCF_001812375.1. Classification (GTDB taxonomy): domain Bacteria; phylum Bacillota; class Bacilli; order Lactobacillales; family Streptococcaceae; genus Streptococcus; species Streptococcus oralis_S. Next base: position 73,245 of record NZ_KV808752.1, on the reverse strand, counting down.
GCGTCCAAAAGTTTGAATACCTGGAGTTTCCACTCCTGTAGGAAGTTGAGGCTGGGGAGTAAAACAAAAACAGACAATGCATAGACTGTAAACAGCCACTCCCAATCTTAAGATTAATTCTCTTTTTTTAGTCATTTTATGGATTTACCGCTGCGACTGCCTTCTGGCGATCACGTTTCATTGTATTAGAGCGTAATTGTCCACAAGCTGCATCAATATCTGTACCATGCTCTTGACGGACAACACAGTTGACCCCTTTTTTCTTGAGGGTATCGTAGAAGGCCATCACGCGCTCTTTAGGACTACGGCTATATTGGTCATGTTCACTAACTGGGTTATAGGGAATCAAGTTGACATATGACAATTTCTTGATGTTTTTGAGCAATTCAGCCAATTCCAAGGCTTGTTCTACACCATCGTTGACTTCATTGAGCATGATGTATTCAAAAGTTACACGACGATTGGTTGTTTCGATATAGTACTCAATAGCTGCAAAGAGCTTTTCAATCGGAAAGGCACGGTTGATCTTCATGATGCTTGAACGCAATTCATTGTTTGGTGCGTGAAGAGAAACAGCCAGATTGACCTGTACGCCTTCATTAGCAAAGTCACGAATTTTATGGGCCAAACCTGAGGTTGAAACCGTGATGTGACGAGCACCGATTGCCATCCCCTTGTCATCATTGATGGTACGGACAAAATTCAAAACATTGTTGTAGTTATCAAATGGTTCACCAATTCCCATGACAACGATATGGCTGACACGTTCGTCCTGACCACGCTCATCAAAGTATTTCTGAACCAGCATAATCTGCGCTACGATTTCCCCGTTATTAAGATCACGTTGCTTTTTAATCAAGCCTGACGCACAGAAGGTACAACCGATATTACAACCGACCTGAGTGGTCACACAGACTGACAAACCGTAGTGTTGACGCATGAGTACTGTCTCAATCAACATGCCATCTGGCAACTCGAAAAGATACTTAACAGTACCGTCAGCTGACTCTTGTACGATTCGCTGTTTCAATGGATTGACCACAAACTGATCATTGAGCTTAGCAATCAAATCCTTGGAAAGGTTGGTCATTTCTTCAAATGACTGGACACGTTTACGGTAGAGCCATTCCCAGATTTGATCTGCTCGGAATTTCTTTTCTCCTTGTTCTAATACCCATTCTTGCATGGTTTGACGTGTTAAACTATAAATAGACGGTTTCATCTCTTCTCCTTATTCTCTATCTATTTCTGACGAATGACAAAATGGCGCTGTCCCTTGTCCTCTTTCTGAGACTTTTGGTCCTTATGACGACGTCTATTTCTCTTATCCGCATTTGGTTTTCTCTTGTTTTGCGAAGGTTTCTTTCCTCTTCTAGGAAGGTTTTCCTCTTCCTTTTTACGCGATTTCTTGTCAAATGACGCACGCTTAGGTGCTTGGTTTTCTAGGACAAAATAGGCACAACCATAACTACAGTACTCCAAAAGATAGTCCTGTAAGCGACTGATCTTTTCAATTTTTTCCTCTGTTCGATCGTCTTTGTAAAAACCACGTAGGCGGAGCTGTTCATTACTCCAGTCCCCCACGACATAATCAAACTTGGTCAACACTTCTGAGAAGCGTTGATTAAAGACTGTCACATCGAAGGCATCCTTGATATTTTCAACCAAGGTAAAAGCAATCCCTTCAGTCTCAACCTTATCCCCATTCACATGAAATTCTGGGCCAGGAAACTTGTTATAGTTGTATAATTCAGGTGCAATTTCTTTACGCATAGTCTTCCTTTTCCACGATTACTTAACACTCTATTTTACCATAATTTCTAGCAGTTAGCACGTTTCTCATAAAAATGAAAAAAGTCTGACGATTTTGTCAGACTCCTGCCTTATAAAACAAAAAGAGAAGAATGACTCTTCCCTCCATATTTTATTATTTAGCTGCTGCGTAAAGCTCGTCTACCTTGTTCCAGTTAATGACTGAGAAGAAAGCTTTGATGTAGTCAGGACGAACGTTGCGGTATTTCACGTAGTAAGCATGTTCCCAAACGTCCAAGCCCAAGATTGGTTTTTTGCCTTCTGAGATTGGTGTGTCTTGGTTGGCTGTAGAAGTCACTTCAAGCTTCCCTTCTTTGTTAACAACCAACCATGCCCAGCCAGAACCAAAGCGAGTTGTAGCTGCTGCTGTAAAGGCTGCTTGGAACTCTTCAAATGAACCAAATGTTGCATCGATTGCTGCTGCAAGTTCTGCTGAAGGGGCAGTCTTTTCAGGAGTCATCAATTCCCAGAAAAGAGCGTGGTTCAAGTGTCCACCACCATTGTTGATAAGCGCTTGGCGGATATCAGCTGGGATAGATTCTACATCAGCAAGCAAAGCTTCAAGGTCTTCACCGATTTCAGGGTGTTTTTCAAGAGCAGCATTGGCATTGTTGACGTAGGTTTGATGGTGCTTGTCATGGTGCAAGTGCATTGTTTCAGCATCGATGTATGGTTCCAAGGCGTCATACGCGTATGGAAGGTCTGGTAAGATAATTGCCATCTGTAATACCTCTTTTTCTTTCTATATGAAAATGATAACGCAATCATCCTCTTTTTTCAAGTTTTTTGCTCAATTTGCCTCTGCCGCGATCTGCAAAAGTGCATTTTCAAACAGGTACCCTTTTTCATAGACACCTGTCTTAATCTGGTAGTCTGTTTCAATCAAATAAGAAATCGCTCGCTTGAGAAAACCCAAGGAAATCCCTCTCGAATCTCTCAGTGCAAACTTGATTTGATAAGGATTAGGATTTCGCCCCAAATAAGTTCCCAGACTGCTTACAATCTGCGATTCCGTCTGACCAGTCTCTGATAAAATCTTCACTTGGGTAAAGGTACGAAACTGTCCTAACATGACAGCTATGAGCTTGATCTCATCCTCCCCTTGCAAGGTCAAATCTCTGACCAAGTCACGGGCCTGATCGATCTTTTTGCCCAAGATAAGCTGAGTCAAATCAAAAATATTGTCCTGCAGGGTCTTTGGAATAGCCTCGACAATATCCTTCTCCTCTATCATGCCATCTGACTTATAAGACTGTAAAAAAAGGAGATTTTTCTGGATTTCACTAAATTGAAAACCAGATTTGATAAGTAGATTTTCAAAGGATTGCCCCACAAACTGCAGACCTTGTGTCTGACTCCATTTTTGGAAATACTGGCGGAGTTCTTGTTCCTTGGATTCAATAGCATCAAAGACAGTCGCATCTCGTTTGAGCAATTTGACCAGCCGTCTCTTACTATCTAGCTTTCCTTCTGCAAATATCAATAACTTGGTTGTTGGCGAAGGGTTATCAAGGTATGCCTCAAACGACTTGAGCTCATCATCTGCTAAAAAGCGTTTCTTGGCTGTTGTGATATCGACAAAATGGTCTAATATCACGATTTTTTCATCCGCAAAGAAAGGGAGACTGACCAACTCCAACTCTAAGTCTTTATAAGCTACTTCTTTCATATCAAAGTAAGCAAAATTGAGATCAGCTGAATCATAACCAATCTGCTTCAACACTTGACTCTTCATAACTTCAAACTGACCCTGGTCTGTCCCAGTAAATAGATTCAAGCTAGATAAATTTGATAGAGATACCTTTTGGCTCTCTTCTATTGCTAGCATCTTCTCTCCTTTCTTCTTGTTTTTCTATTTTGTTTAGTCAATATAACGCAATTTCCCACGGAAATCTTCTAGGCTCTCGTATCCTTTTTCCGCCATGATTGCTTTTAGTTCATTGGTAATGCGCTCAAAAGCACCGACGCCTTCCTTGTGAAGGGTGGTTCCAACCTGCACCATGCTGGCACCACAGAGGATGTGTTCAAAGACATCACGACCTGTCAAGACGCCACCCGTTCCGATGATTTGGATTTGCGGATTGAGACGTTGGTAAAAGGCGTGCACATTAGCAAGAGCAGTCGGTTTGATATACTCTCCACCAATGCCACCAAAACCATTTTTAGGACGAATCACGACCGACTCGTCTTCTATATAAAGGCCGTTTCCGATAGAGTTAACGCAGTTGACAAACTTGAGCGGATATTTGTTGAAAATAGCTGCCGCTTGGTCAAAGTGAACAATGTCAAAATATGGTGGGAGCTTAATTCCAAGAGGTTTGGTAAAGTAGGCAAAAACTTCTGCCAAGATACGGTCTGTTGTCTCAAAATCATAGGCAATCTGAGGTTTTCCTGGAACATTTGGACAAGAGAGATTAAGCTCTGTCAATCCTTTAAATTCGCTCTCTTGAACTTTTTTCAAGATGGTATGTGTTTCTTCTGGAGACATGCCAACTAAAGATAGGAAGAAAGTACGGTTTGGCTCTTTTTCCTGCAAGTCCAAAAGATAGTCCAGATAATAGTCTAAACCATTATTTGGTAATCCCATTGAGTTGATAGAACCAAGTGGAACATCCTGATAACGTGGCTCAGGATTGCCCTGACGAAAGTCCAAGGTCGCTGTCTTCGTAACAAAAGTACCCGCCGCTGAGTTTTTGACTCCTTCAAGCTCTTCTATCGTCATACAAGCCACACCCGCTGCATTCATCAAGCAATTGTCAAACTCTAAGCCAGCTATTTGTGTTTTCGTTGATACCATGATTCTGATCCTCCAGATTCCTTTTATTTCTAATATTATACCATACTTTAAGATTTTCTCTTTGAGAAACTAATTTCTATATAAAACGTTCGGTTTTGTAAATTGAAAGAATTTTTAGAAAATTTCTGTTTTTTTCTTTACACTCAAAAAAAATTCTGCTATAATGGCTCATGTAATAAAATATAACAACAAAAAGGAGAACGATATGACATCTGCTAAAGACTATATCCAAAGCGTGTTTGCAACTGTGAAAGCTCGTAACGGGCATGAGGCTGAATTTCTCCAGGCGGTTGAAGAATTCTTCAGCACTTTGGAACCTGTATTTGAAAAACATCCCGAGTATATCGAAGAAAACATCTTGGCACGTATCACTGAGCCTGAGCGCGTGATTTCTTTCCGTGTGCCTTGGGTGGACCGTGATGGAAAAATCCAAGTCAACCGTGGTTACCGTGTTCAATTCAACTCAGCTGTTGGACCATATAAAGGCGGACTTCGTTTCCACCCAACTGTGAACCAAGGGATCTTGAAATTCCTCGGCTTCGAACAAATCTTTAAAAACGTCTTGACTGGACTTCCAATCGGTGGAGGAAAAGGGGGGTCAGACTTCGATCCTAAAGGAAAGACTGACGCTGAAGTGATGCGCTTCTGCCAAAGCTTCATGACTGAATTGCAAAAATACATCGGACCATCTCTTGACGTACCTGCTGGTGATATCGGTGTTGGAGGACGCGAAATTGGTTACCTTTACGGACAATACAAACGTCTTAACCAATTTGATGCGGGTGTCTTGACTGGTAAACCTCTTGGATTTGGTGGTAGCTTGATTCGTCCAGAAGCAACTGGTTATGGATTGGTTTACTACACTGAAGAAATGCTCAAAGCTAATGGTAACAGTTTTGCTGGTAAGAAAGTGGTTATTTCAGGTTCTGGTAACGTAGCTCAATACGCTCTTCAAAAAGCGACTGAACTTGGTGCAACTGTTATCTCTGTATCTGACTCAAACGGTTATGTCATCGACGAAAATGGTATTGACTTTGATCTTTTGGTTGATGTTAAAGAAAAACGCCGTGCTCGTTTGACTGAGTACGCAGCTGAGAAAGCAACTGCTACTTACCATGAAGGTTCTGTATGGACTTACGCTGGTAACTACGACATCGCTCTTCCATGTGCGACTCAAAACGAAATCAACGGTGAAGCAGCTAAACGTTTGGTTGCTCAAGGAGTTATCTGTGTATCTGAAGGTGCTAACATGCCTAGTGACCTGGATGCGATTAAAGTCTACAAAGAAAACGGAATCCTTTACGGACCTGCCAAAGCTGCCAACGCTGGTGGTGTAGCTGTATCAGCGCTTGAAATGAGCCAAAACAGCCTTCGCCTTTCATGGACTCGTGAAGAAGTTGATGGACGCCTCAAAGACATCATGACCAACATCTTCAACACAGCTAAAACAACTGCTGAAACATACGGACTTGGTACCGACTACCTTGCAGGAGCAAATATCGCTGCCTTCGAAAACGTAGCAAACGCTATGATTGCACAAGGTATTGTTTAATTAGTCGATATATCCTATCGGAGGACAAATGATGAACTTACGGCCAATGGAAGTGAGAGATAATCCAGCTGTAGCGCAACTCATTCGAGCTAGCCTAGAAGAATTCGGACTTGACAAACCAGGAACTGTCTACTTTGATTCTCATCTAGATCATTTGGCCTACTATTATCAACATCAAGAGAGAGCAGCTTACTTTGTTCTGGAAGATGAAGGACAGCTGGTTGGCTGTGGTGGCTTTGCACCAGTGTCCGATAAGATTGCTGAATTACAAAAACTGTATGTCACTAAAAATAGCCGTGGCAAAGGTTATTCCAGCAGGTTGATAAAGCGGATATTCCAGGAAGCTCGTCTGGCTGGTTATGAACAGCTTTATCTAGAAACCTCTACTGAACTGGCTACGGCCGTGGCCATCTATCAGCACTATGGTTTTACAGCATTGAAACAAGCACTTTCTAACGCTGCCGGCCATCCAGCTATGAATATCTGGATGATAAAATCCCTCTCATCAGATGAATAGATGGCAGTATACTAATGTAGCCAATGCTATAATAGTAAAGGTATTGTTTAAAATTCATTTGTTCAATCCTCAATCGCTCTGATTGGGGATTTTTGTATTAGTTTTAAAAAAGCCCACTATTTCTAATAGTAAGCTTAAAATCAAGATCTATTTTACCTCTACTAAGGCAAAAGACAGGCATTCAACTATTTCATTTACTGTTTCATCTATGTCTACATCTTCCTTATCATTCAACATCATTGGAATAATATAAGAAAGACTCAAAGCTAAAATATAACGAACGATTCTTTCATTAGACCAATCTCGGATAACACCTTTTTCTTTAAACTGATTCAGAACTGAACTAATTGGCTTAATGATAGAGTGAATAATAACATTCCCTAACTGGTCAGAAATAGTTTTATCAATAAAAGAACGACTCAAGAGAATTTTAACTTGCATTTGATTCTTCTGAATGAAAACCAGTCTATCTCGAACAATGCTTCTCAAAAATAGCGGAAAAGACTCTTGGTTTGCTGTAAATTTCTTCTCAGAAAAATCAGCAATCATATCTGGAATAACCTGTTCGAGAAAAGTTGACAGAATAGCCTCTAAGATGCCTTCCTTGGTCTTAAAGTAACTAAAAACGGTCCCTTCTGAAACTCCAGCCTCCTTAGCAATAAGGCTGGCTGTTGTATTTTCAAAGCCAATTTCTGAAAATAGCTTTAGACTTGATAACAATACTTGACGTTGTTTTAAACTCAAGTTGCTATTTTCTAATGTCTGAGCATACTTTTGTTCTAAACTTTCCATTGCTGGCACCTCTCTGCTACTCTCTTACTTTTACAACCTTCTTACCTCGAGTATGTCCCGACTTCAGGCTACGATATGCCTCTCTAACTGACTTTAGAGAAAAATCATAAACCTGGTCAATATTCAGCCGAACCTTCCCATCTGAGACCATTTCCGCTAGAGTGTTAAAATCATCATATGTGGAATGTCTCGGACCCGTGAACTGAGCTCCTTTTATCATAACATATGGTGAAGGTACTAGCGTTCCAATAGCCGTGCCCTTCAACCCCAAACTGAAAGCCAATTTAACATAATCACTTCCATAGCAATCCAAGAATTTTGTAATTGGCTTTGTACTTGCTGATAGAAGAGCATTCTGGATGTTTCCTTCGTAAGCTACTGGTATGGCACCTAAGGACTTTAGATAATCTGAATTTTTCTTACTTGCAATTCCAATAACTGTCGCACCTTTAGCAACTGCATACTGTACTGCGATACTTCCAATACCACCTGCTGCTGCTGAAATAACTACAACATCTTTAGAGTTTAGATCAATCTTTCTAAAAGCACCTCCCACTGTTAGAGAGGCTACACCCATAGTAGCTGCATGGTTCATATCAATCATCTCTGGTTTCAACACAATTTCTGATTCATTGACACAAACTTCTGTTGCCAAAGCTCCCCTCTTGGTACCCAATCCAGGGTCACTGATCATTGTTCCAAAAACCTTATCCCCTACTGCAAACCGATTTACTCCTTCACCAACTTCTGTGATAACTCCAGCAAAATCCCGACCAACACCTCTTGGAAAAAGAGATGATTTTGACTCAAACCAACGACTTGGCTTCCTGAGTTTTGTCATAAAAGATAGAAATCGGAGTGGCTTTGCACCTTCAAAAGTCTTATAATCAATAGGATTTAAACCAACTGCATGAACTTCTACCCTCACTTGATTCAGTTTCAAAGAATCAGATTTAATGTTCACTAAATCTAACACTTCTTCATCACCGAAACGACTATATTGTATTGCTTGAACAACCATTGTATGAACTCCTTTACACATCTACAAAATTGAGTGAGCACTCAATCATTTTTTTGATTATACACTTATTCTTCATAGATTTCAACTATACTGTTTCCACAACTTCTAACAAAAACTGCTCATGATAAAAATAGAGCTATTTTCCCTTATGAAAGATTATCAAACTAGAACTCAAAGAAATCCGACTGCTTATAAAAGCAACCGGATTTTTATATATCTAATTTTTCAAAAAATTTTCCTGCTACCAGCTTTTCTTTTAGCTTCTCTAACAGCTCATTCTCCAGGAAAGGACTTAGTTCGTCAAAATCTTGGCAAACCTTAAAAACCGTCTCTCTGTCCAACTGGCCATAAGCTAGTTCATAATAGTCCTTATAATGATGCCAGTTCTGGTCATAGTTGATATCTTTCCGTTGATAGTAAACAATGTTTTGCTTCGGTGTCAGGTAAAGCTTCTGTGTTAGAATGCTTTTCTGATCTTTGGACAACTTGCTACGACTAAAAATCTTAACACCTTGAAAAATCTTGCGCTCATGAATACCTTGATTTGTGACTTTCAATTCAACTCTTTTATAATGCATACTGATACCTCCAGAAATCACCTACATTATATCAAGTTTTGGCAGATTTTCAAGCAAAAGTGTCATTTCCAAAAGTCTTTAGTCGCCTCTAAAATCTGTTTCGTTGGTGTCACTGTAGCCTCAATAATGTTCTTGCCAGTCTTTTTCAGATAGGCTTGTATCAGATGATAGCCATAAGCATAGCCTGCAGCATAGGGCATACCAACCGGAATTTGACCCTGTATCTTCGCGATTTCATCACCGTATAGATAAGGAGCCATTTCCGCCATCCCCGTTAGCTGTAGCTGACTGGAGATGATAGGCTTAATCTCTTCTAACTGCTCGGAACTAGTTGAAGTGACCCAAGGTCCGATGAGATCCTCGCCATAGAGCTCAGCCGCAAAAGACTCTGCCAAGCCTTCACTGACTACCCAGTCTGCTAGTGTCGTCTGCTGATTCCATTTGATAAATTGGAAGCGGACATTATGGTTGCACTCGTGAGCCAACGCCGCCTGCACACGTGGTAAAGTATAGTCATTTGGTAGCAGACTAAGCATGAGGTAGCCTGGAATTCCTCCATCTCCGCTGTAACCCTTATTGAGCTGTAGCATAGGTTTTTCTGGATTGCCCAATAAAATAGTAAAATGGTAATCCTCAACATCTAAGTCATAGCCAGCCTGCTCAAAAAGACCAATACTCCTCTTGATGGTATCCTGGCAGTCTTGCCAGAGTTGATCAGAACTCAGAGCGTCGATAGCTGGTCTATCCTTTTCTGAGAGAGTTGAGGGTAACTGATTCATAAAACCAAGTAGGAAAAGAGCATCAAATCCTCCAGAATACTTTGCTTTCAGAGGAATGTGTTGCGTTTGGTATTTGGTTGCAAAAGGTGCTAATATTTTAGCTCGAAAGTAACCATCTCTCTTTTCTAAAGGAAGCTCGAGCATCTCTTGGTAAACTTTATCTGAACGAATCATATTGATTTGCATGGTAATCTCCTTTCTTATCTATTATTAGTATAATCCCTTACCTAAGGTCAGAGTCAAGAAGAAAATTGAAATATCTATTAAAATTTCATTGAAATTACCTCAAACCGTTCGAAAATTACCTTCAATAAAGTTCTTTAATACTGAGATTGTAATATCCGGAGTATCAATAAATTAAAAACTTACTTTTCTACTGTTCATAGGAATGATGATACTAGAAAAAAATAAATCCTGAAGGGTAAAAACTTGTATCATTTTTTATGGAAAGCCTATTATTCAAAACTTGTTTGTCTCCTAGATAAACTATATAATTAGTTCGCCCCTTTTTTGCCCCTTCTTGAACCAAAAGAAAAAACCGCTACTCCTAAGAATAGCGGTTTTATATGTTTTTTTAAGCTACTAATGTAGTTGCTCTATTATTTAAGAGTAACTGAAGCTCCAGCTTCTTCCAATTTAGCTTTGATTTCTTCAGCTTCTGCAGTTGGAACGCCTTCTTTGATGACACCTGGTGCACCATCAACAAGTTCTTTAGCTTCTTTAAGCCCAAGACCAGTGATTTCACGTACAACTTTGATAACGCCAACTTTTTTGTCACCAGCAGCTGTCAACTCAACCTCAAATGAGTCTTTAGCAGCACCAGCGTCAGCAGCACCAGCTGCAGCAACAGCTACAGGAGCAGCTGCAGTTACACCAAATTCTTCTTCGATAGCTTTTACAAGGTCGTTCAATTCAAGGATTGAAGCTTCTTTAATTTCAGCAATAATGTTTTCAATGTTCAATGCCATTGTTATTTCCTCCAAATAAGTTTTTAATTTTATAATAGTTTATCCGTAGCTAGGCTACGCTGCGTAGCTTAAGATTAAGCTGCGTCTTCTTTGTTGTCTGCAACCGCTTTGACTGCAAGAGCAACGTTGCGCACTGGCGCTTGAAGTACAGAAAGGAGCATAGAAAGAAGTCCTTCGCGGTTTGGAAGAGTTGCAAGAGCAACGATTTCTTCTTTAGATGCGACAGCGCCTTCGATTGCACCACCTTTGATTTCAAGTGCTTCAGCGTTTTTAGCAAAATCGTTCAAGATTTTCGCTGGTGCGATAACATCTTCGTTAGAAAATGCTACTGCAGATGGTCCAACAAATACTGATGCAAGATCTTCAAGACCAGCTTTTTCAGCTGCACGACGCAAGATTGAGTTTTTAATGACTTTATACTCAACTTCGCTTCCACGAAGCTCACGACGAAGAACTGTATCTTGCTCAACTGTTAAACCACGAGCGTCTACAACGACGATAGATGCAGCAGCTTTCATTTTTTCAGCTACTACGTCAACTAGTTCCGCTTTTTTAGCAATAATTGCTTCACTCATTAGTGTGTTCACCTCCGTAATTATTTTGCTTGGGGAATTTTTCCAAAAGAAAAACGCGCCCAAACCTAGACACGAAAGTACAATACGCTTCTTTTTACATGATACGTTTTGTCCTCGGTAGGATACTTATGAGTCGAGCTCCCCTACTGTCTTAGGCAGTTTTTTCAAACCGTATATAAGTATAGCATAGACAAAAAAAGAATGCAAGATTTTTGCAGACTTTTTTTGAAATATTTTTTTAAATCTCTACTGTCAAAACTTGTCCTTGCTTGACAACCTGTTCTCCTGCAATGTAGACATCATCAACATCACTGGATTTGACTGCATAAACGAGGTGAGAGAGCATATTTTCCTGAGGTTGGAGATGGATTTTTCCTTGTGGTTGAATCACGAGAAAATCTGCCTGCTTGCCAACTTCTAGGCTTCCTATCTGCTTTTCCATTGCTAGAACCTTAGCCCCTTCGATTGTCAGTGCCTTAAGGGCTGTCTCGATAGGGAACTGGCTGGCATCTCCACTCTTCATTTTCTGAAGAAGGGCTGCTGTCCGTCCTTCCTCAAACATATCTAGATTGTTATTGGAAGCAACTGAGTCAGTCGCAATTCCAACTGCTACTCCTGCTTTTTGGAGTTGGATGATGGGAGCGATTCCTGAGGCCAGTTTGAGATTACTGATAGGGTTGTGGGCAATAGCCACTTGAGAGGATGCCAAGCGTTCAATTTCTCGCTCGTCTAGTTCGACCCCGTGAGCAAATACGGACGGATGATCTAAGTAACCTAGTTCTTCGAGAAAGGCGAGGGGGCGTTTGCCGTATCGTTTCAGGACAATTCCTGATTCTTCCTTGGTCTCTGCCACATGGATATGGAGAGGAATATTTAGCTCTTTTGCCATATCTAAGCTTGCTTCCAGCAAGTCTCTACTACAACTGTAGGGAGAATGTGGAGCTACCATAACCTTGAAATTTGGATTTTCATATCCTAAGATTTCTTCTATAATGGATCGTGTTCTGCTTATAGTCTCAGCAGTTGTTTCTGTCTCTGAAGAAAAGAGGGTCGGTGAGAAATAACAACGCATCTTAGATGCCTTGACTGCCTGATAAATTTGATCAATATCCACACCATTGGGATTATACATATCGTTGAAGCTTGTTGTTCCTGACTGGAGCATTTCTGTCAGAGCTTCTTTGACTGCCTTGGTAGTCATGTCGGGAGTAAATCCTGCTTCTGCTGGCCAGATATAGTCATTGAGCCATTCATGGAGATTGCTATCATCCCGAATCCCTCGCAAACCTGTCATAGCAGAATGGGTATGGCAATTGACCAAACCAGGCATAATCCAGGCTCCCTGATAGTCTATAATCTGCTCAGCTTGCTCTAAAATCTCTGGCTTCTCTTGGCCGACATAGACGATTTGAGAGTCCTTAACGGCTAAGATACCATCCAGATAAACATGGAAATCTTGGTCACAAGTCACGATATTTACATGCTGATAGACTTTCATTGTTTTCTCCTTCTAAGACCCTGATTTTTCTAGCTATTGTAACAAAAAAGTCACCCGAAGGCAACATTTTTCCATAATATTGCAAAATAGAAAGGATTATTCAGAGCTAAAAGCTGAAGCTTTTTGCATTTGGTAATACTTGCCCTTTCTAGCCATGAGGTTCTGATGGTTACCATACTCAACAATGTCTCCATCTACCAAGACAAGAATCAAATCCGCATCCTGAATAGTTGACAAACGGTGAGCAATGATAAAGCTTGTGCGTCCCTTCATGAGTTTGGCAAAGGCATCCTGAACAAGCACTTCTGTCCGTGTATCGATGGAAGAAGTCGCCTCGTCTAAGATAAGAATCTTTGGGATAGCTAGAAAGACTCGAGCGATGGTCAAGAGCTGGGCTTGCCCAACAGAGAGAGATTCTCCTGCATTTTCCAACTTAGTATCGTATTCCTGTGGCAACTGTTGGATGAAAAAGTCTGCGTTAGCTGCTTTTACAGCAGCAATCACCTGCTCCCTACTGGCGTCAGGATTTCCAAAGGCAATATTGTCATGAATAGTCCCTTGCTTGAGCCAGGTTTCTTGGAGCACCATGCCAAACTGCTGTCTCAATGACGCTCGGGTATAGTCGTAAATGGAACGACCGTCTAGCAAGATATCTCCCGAGTTAATAGGATAAAAACGCATGAGGAGATTGATAAGAGTTGACTTACCAGCACCTGTCGGACCAACGATGGCTACCTTGCTACCAGCTGGGATATCGATGGATAAGTCCTTAATCAAGATCCTTTCAGGATTATATCCAAAAGAAACATGCTTAAAGGAAATAGCTCCCTTGACTTGGTCACTGGTCAAGACTTCCTTACCTGTTTCAGCCACCTCTGGACTTTCTAAGACAGCATAGACGCGCTCTGCACAAGCGAGAGCACTTTGCAACTCAGCTAGCACTGAAGAAATATCGTTAAAGGGCTTGGTATACTGCTGAACATAGTTCAAAAAAGTTACTAAACGCCCAATGGTCAAGGTTGAACCCATCATGATACGATAAGCTCCTACTCCAGCTAGAAGAGCATAAATGAGCGCATTGACAAAGCGAGTCGAAGGATTAACCGTTGATGAATAAAAGATGGCTGACTGAGAATAGCCTGCATAGTTGGCATTCGCCTCATGCAGGCTTTGGATAAACTCTGTCTGAGCATTGAAGGACTGGATAATGGTCTGCTGGCTAAGCGATTCTTCAATCAACTGAGTCTGAATCCCCCTCGTCTCTGTTTGCTTCTGGAAGAGATGATAGGAGCGTTTGGCAATAAAACGTGAAATCACCATAGATAGTGGTGTCAACAACAAGACCAAGAGGGTCATGAGGAGGTGGATTTGAAGCATAGCTAGAATACTAACCAAAATCATCAAAACGCCAATGAAAAATTGATTGAAAATCATGGTCAAGCCAGCTGCCAACTGTTCTATGTCTGTAGTCACACGACTAACCATCTCTCCACTACCCTGCCGATCCACAAAAGCAATCGGTAAACAATGGAGCTTATGAATGATTCGCTCTCGCAAGTCTCTGGTATAAGAGAAGATTAGACGATTATAAAGAAGAGGATTGGCCCATTGTACCAGAGTATTTCCTATGACTACCAATATCATCTGAATGAAAATCTGCCAAAAAACTGGTGAAGAACCAGTTACGAGGACCTGGTCAATGACCTGCCCAATCAAGATAGGTAGGTAGATCGATAAAGCAACTTGGGCAATAGTTCCTAGAAAGGCAAGGAAAAGGAGGAAGGGATGGCTTGCTAAATCTATGGCCAAACGTTTGAGCGTCTGGTTTGCAGTTTGTCGTTTCATGCTAGTCCTCCTTTCCATGTTGGGATGCATTGATTTCGCGATAGACTTGGCTAGTCTTCATCAATTCCTCGTGCTTGCCAACAGCTAGGAGCTCACCTTTTTCCAAGAGGAGAATCTGGTCAGCCATCTGAAGTGTCGAAGTCCGTTGAGAAATCAAGATTAAGCTCGTATTTGGCAAATTTTCTCGGATAGCTTTCAAGAGCTTGGACTCTGTGATGGTATCGAGAGCTGAGGTCGCATCATCTAGGATGAGAAATGGAGCTTGTCGCAAGACCGCACGTGCAATAGACAGCCTTTGTTTTTGTCCGCCTGAGAAATTTCGACCTCCTGCCTCAACTAGGGCATCCAAAAGTCCTTCCTTTTCACTGACAAAATCCTTAGCTTGCGCAATCTCCAAAGCTTGCCAGAGTTGCTGGTCAGATACTTCTCGATTGAAACCCAAAGTCAAATTGGAACGAATAGTTCCCTTAAAGAGTTCGACCTTTTGGGGCACATAGGCAATCCAAGACCGCCATTGCTCAAGATTACGAGAACTACGTCCATTTCGATAAAGGTCAATACTTCCCTTGTCTGCCGGATAAAGACCAAGTAAGACTTGCACCAAGCTTGACTTACCAGAACCAGTTCCCCCGATGATACCAAGGATTTGCCCTTGCTTCATATCAAAGGAAATGTTTCTCAGAGAAGGCTGGGCCGCATCAGGATAGGTAAAGGTTAATTCTTTGACTTGCAAAACCCGATCACCGGTAGCTTGTTTTTGTTCTAATTCTGAAAAGATATCTTCTGGAGCTTCGGTAAAAACTTCCTCAATTCGCTTGGCTGAGATATAGGATTGGTTGAGGGAATTGATCAGCATGGCGAGCTTAACCAATTCCACCAAGATTTGCAAGAGATAGTTGATGAGGGCAATGAGGACACCTTGACTGAGTAAACCTCCTTGAATTGAAATATAGCCCTGCCAGATGATGACGAGAAGAGTTCCATTAACAATCAGATAAGTCAGTGGTGTTAACAAACTAGACCAGAAACCTGTCTTTTCTTGTAATCTAGCATAAACTTGGTTAAGAGTTTGAAAAATTTGTAACTCTCGTTTTTCCTGACCAAAAGCACGAATAACTCGCATCCCTTGCAATTGCTGGCGTGTTTCCTGGACCAGCTGGTCCGTTTTCTTTCTGAGACTACTGTAGAGAGGATTGACCAGTCGAGAGAGACCGACAATGACAATCGTCAAAATGACAACCATAACTAAGAACCAGAAAGTCAGCTCAGCCGAGATGCGATAGGCCATAAAAATGGCTCCAAAAACGATAATAGGTGCTCTCAAAAAGAGGCGCAGGAATTGATTGATACCAGTCTGTATCTGGTAGGTATCCGAAGTCAAGCGAGTTACCAAGCTAGAAGTCGTCAGACGGTCTCTGCTGTCCTTAGGTAAAGAAAGAATATGACGATAGAGGTCGTTTGTCAATTCCTTGGCAAAACCTACCGCTGCCTTTGCTGAATAAAATTGAGCTACCAAGGCCACTAAAACGCCAATCACTGCAAAGATAAGGAGCAGGCCAATCTGCATCCAGAGATGGCCTTGATCTCTCTGGGGCAAGGCTTGGTCAACAATCCCAGCAATCACCATGGGAACTAAGAGCTCAAAAACAGCTTCTAGCAACTTGAACAGGGGAGCCAAAATTGATTCTTTGATATAGGGTTTGAAGTAAGATAGTAAGTGTTTCATAGATCCCTTCTATTCTTATTCTGGAAATGAAGAAAGTGGGAAGCCCCACCCTCTCAGTTTTATTTGTTTAAGTAAGGTAATAGATAGCCATATCCTGCTTCTTCCATCTCATCCTTGGCTACAAAGCGCAAGGATGCAGAATTAATACAGTACCGCAGGCCACCTAATTCCTGAGGTCCATCTGTGAAAACATGACCCAAGTGAGCATTTCCTGACCGAGAACGAACCTCGATTCGCTCCATTTCATGGCTCAGGTCCTTGTAATAGTGAATCAACTCCTTAGAAATCGGACGACTAAAACTTGGCCAACCACAACCTGAGGCAAACTTATCCTTAGCAAAAAAGAGTGGCTCCCCTGTCGTGATGTCTACATAAATTCCCTCTTCAAAAGTTTGGTCATAAGCATTACTAAATGGAGCCTCTGTAGCAGCTTCTTGCGTAACACGATAAGACTCTTCAGTTAAGCTTTCCTTTAACACCTCTTGACTAGGCTTTTCATAGTTAGAGGCGTCAATCAATGGCTTCTCAGCATCCGTCACATCGATATGACAATAACCTGAAGGATTTTTCTTGAGATAGTCTTGATGATAGTCTTCTGCTAAAATGTAGTGGCGAAGTTTCTCCACCTCTACTGCAATCTTTCGACCCAGCATACGCTCCTGCTCCTGCACCACTGTGTAGATAGCTGGCAAGTCTGCTTTATCCTGATAATAGATCCCCGTTCGATATTGGCGACCACGGTCATTCCCTTGTTGGTTAATAGACAAGGGATCAATAACACGGAAATAATAAAGCAAAATCTCTCTGAGTGACACTGCCTTCTCATCATAAATCACTTGAACAGTCTCTGCATGGTCTGTTTCCTTGAGCAACTGGTAATTGGTCGTTTCGACTTGGCCATTAGCGTAGCCGACACTGGTTGCTAGCACTCCAGAAATTCGTGAAAAATACTCCTCTAGGCCCCAAAAACAACCACCTGCTAGATAAATTTCTGACATCTTTATTTCTCCTTTATCAAGTTTTTAACTAGACTTTTTTTCAAAAAAAGGATAGGAAGCCCTCTAATCAAGAGTTTCCCCATCCTATCTTCTATTTCTTTACTTTGTTTCGACACGGACACCTTGGGTATCAACATTCAAATCATGCAGTTTGCCTTTGAAAGGTTGCTTTTGCAATTCTGCCTTAATCGCTGGCATCTTGTCATGAGAAGCCAGAACCATAACTGTCGGCCCTGCTCCAGAGAGGTAGGTCGCATAGGCACCATTCTCTTTAGCTACTTGCTTAATCGTCGCAAATTCACGGACCAGACTTTGACGATAACGCTCGTGGAAGAGGTCCCCCTCGATTGCTTGACCAGCTGTCACCATATCTCCTGCTAACAAGGCTGCAACGGCCACATTGGCGATCGAACTAGCTGAAACAGCTTCCTTGTAGGACAATTTCTTAGGAAGGACACCACGGCTGTCTCGGGTACGCAATTCATAGTTGGGAATATAAGCTAGAAAATCACACTCTGGGAAGTCAGCCACAATCGCTGAAACATTTCCTTCAACAGAGCTCGCAACAACAAGATTTCCATAGATGGCTGGAGCTACATTGTCAGGATGTCCTTCAATCTTGGTCGCCAGTTGCAATTTATCGTGGTTAGATAAGTTGAGCTTGCCCAGCTGGTTGGCCAGTTCAATCCCAGCAACTATAACAGAGCTAGAAGAGCCCAAACCACGCGCCAAGGGAACATCACTAGTCATTTTCAAGCGTCTCGGTTGCAAGTCAGGCGCAATTTGCAAGGCAATCTTAAGCAAGAGATTACGCTCGTCATGGGGAATCCATTTGCCAATCTGGTGTTCAATCAACCACTCATCCCGTTCTTCACAGACCTCAATTTGAAGATACTTGGTAACAGCTACACCGACCGAGTCAAAACCTGGCCCGATATTGGCACTGGTTGCAGGTACAATAATCTTCATCCTATTCTCCTAACACCTTGAAGGTATTCAAGAGGTCAAATTCTGAAGCTTTGGCCAACTCAGCTGAAACATTCTCAAGTTGTGCTTTATTAATCTTATGAGTGATAATCACTACACGCGCCTTGTCACCCTCTTTGCCATCTTGGAGGATTTGCTTGAAGGAAATATCTTGAGCGTTGAAAATCTCAGCCAATTTCAAGACCTGACCTTTTGAGTCTGGTGCCAAGATTGAGAAATAGTAATTAGCTTTGACATCTTCTGGATTTGCCAAGACAAGTTCACGGCTATATTCGTTGAAGCCTTTACCAATAGTGCCATCATTCAAGCGACGAACGATACGGACAATATCCGCTACAACACTTGTTGCAGTTGGTTTTTGACCCGCACCTGGTCCGTAGTACATAGACTCACCGATACCGATAGATTCTACAAAGACTGCGTTCATTACGCCATTTACACTGGCAAGTGGATGTGCTTTAGGTAGGAAGGTTGGGGTAACTTCTGCAGCAATACCTGAAGAAGTTTCTTCGATAGAACCAACCAATTTCACTACATAGCCCAGGTCTTGGGCTACAGCTACGTCTTCTGGTGTGATGTTACGGATTCCCTTGTGGGCTACATCGTCAAAGGCAACCTTCATACCAAAAGCAAATTGGCTCAAAATTACCATCTTGTAGGCCGCATCAATCCCATCCACGTCATTTGTAGGATCACTTTCTGCAAAACCAAGTCTTTGCGCTTCAGCCAAAGCATCATCATAAGACCAGCCTTCTTCCACCATCTTGGTCATCATGAAGTTAGAAGTTCCGTTAACGACACCAAGAACGCGCGTGATTTTATCAGAAGCCAATGAATTTGCTAGAGTGCGAAGAATTGGAATCCCACCAGCTACTGCTGCTTCATAGTAAAGTGCTACATTATGCTCTTTAGCGATTTCTAGCAATTCTGCACCATGAACAGCCAAAAGGTCCTTGTTAGCAGTAACAACGTGTTTCCCAGCTTCTAAGGCACGAGTGATAAAGGTCTTAGCTGGTTCGATACGCCCCATCAATTCCACTACGATAGTAATGTCCTTGTCTGCTAAAATATCATCTACATTGGTTACAAAGTTAAAATCATTTCCTGCTGCAAGCAAGCGGTTCTTTTCATCTTCATCCTTGACCAATACCTTTGCTACTTCAATCTCAGAATGAGCTGACTGAACGATTTTTTCTCCATTTTCCTTTAGTAGGAATGGCACACCACTTGCAACGGTACCAAATCCAAATAAAGCAATTTTAACTGTCATGTTTGTCTCCTAGAAATTTTCTGATATAGCCATTATAACAGAATTTTGTGAAAATTCCTATTATAGTAAATCACTATTTCAGTCTGATAAAGAAAAAACGAATCCCATGATTCGTCTTTCTTGATAAATGAAAATTGATTTTAAAAATTATGAACGAATCTTTTGCAGACCGAGAACTGCATCGTGATTGATCAAGATTTGCCCATACTCTTGCAAGACTGAACGACTGATATCACTGTCGTCTGCAAACTCACGCATACGAGCCAAGAGCCAGGCTGGATATGGACTTGGATGATTTTCTACATCGACTAAGATTGTCAAATAATAGTGTCCATTCATCTTATAGAGTTCAGAGGTTTCCATCTGGTAGTTAACCGTCTTTGCAAAAGAAACTAAGTCAGCAAGGCTTGCAAAGCGCAGGATATAGTATATATAAGGTTCTTTCTTACTCTCAGTCTCCTTGTCTGCCTGCTCTTGCTCTTCTTCCTTTGCTTCGACCTGCTCTAGAGATTGGATGGCCTCAATATCGTCCTTGGTTTTATCTGCAATACTCTTTTCCAAGGTTTTGAGAAATTCATCCGGCGACATTTGGGCTAATTCTTCCATGTCTGGTAGATCCGCCAAATCTTCAAAATCCAAATTTTGGTCAATCTTGGACTTGGTCACAAAGACGTCGACCTTATCAGGTTTTGGCGTCACGCGGAAACTCAGCATGCCACTATCCAAGAAATTGTCTGGCATCTCTAACTCATCTAAAATCGCATAGAAAAACTCTTCGGTTTTTTCCTGAGGAACGAGAAAGTCTGCAATCTCCATTCCCCGATCCATCAAATCATCTAAAGTCATCGTGATTTTCAGTGTTGTATCACTGATTTGTTTCATCTTCATATCTAGTAACCTCATACTTTCAGTCTATCTATTATACTAGATTTTTACGATTTTATCAAAAGAATGAAGCGAGAATGTGATATAATACTAGATATGATTTTAGATTTAAGAAAGAAAGTTCAATGAAAAATATAAAAGTAAATGCCTTGGCCAGCTTGCTGGTCAATATTCTCAATATCGTTTTTCCACTGATAACCAATCCTTATCTGACGCGGATTCTCAGCAAATCCAACTACGGTTATTTCAATACAGCCAATACCTGGGCAAGTTTCGTTATTCCACTAGCTGCCTTTGGAATATACAACTACGGGATTCGAGCTATCAGTAAGGTCAAGGATGACAAGAATAAAATCAACTACGTCTTTTCTAAGTTGTTTTATATATCGGTTTTCACCTCTCTCCTGACCACTGGTATCTACTTCCTCATTATCTTCTTTGACACCAGCATTGAGAATCTGAAAGTCCTCTACTACATCCTAGGGGCCCAAGCACTCTTCCAATTTCTCAATATCGAATGGATGAACGAGGCTTATGAAAATTATGCCTTCATCCTCTACAAAACGTTAATTATTCGAATTACCATGCTGGTCGCTATCTTCGCCTTTGTTAAAACGGCAGATGATATTGTTCCTTATGCTATCGTTATGACAGCGACCACTGTCCTCAACTACCTGCTCAGTTTTCTTTGGATCAAGAGAGAAGTTTCTTTTGTTAAGATCGGTTTCGTCGAATTAGCTAAAGCTTCTAAACCGCTCTTCACTATGCTTCTCTTAGCAAACGCTAATATGCTTTATACCTTGCTAGATAGAATGTTTATCACCAAGGGACCGGATGAGAACTATATTTCCTACTATACAATTGCCTATAGTATCGTCATGCTGATTGCCAGTGTCTTGAGTGGAGCTATCAACGTCAGTATTCCACGCCTCGGCTACTATCTTGGTAAAAAAGATTACAAGTCTTATAATTATCTCGTGAACCAAGCGGCATCCTTATTCTATTTCCTTATGGTTCCAACTAGTATCGGGATTATGATATTGGGACGGTACGCAACTGTTATTTATTCTTCTGAAAAATATCTTGAAGCGGGTATCGTAACCAGCGTCTTCGCTTTTCGTACCATCATTTGGGCTATTGAGTTGATTCTTGGTAAACAGATTATCTTTATCAACGATCATGAAAATCGCTTAACTGCCTTCTACTTCCTTGGTGGTGGTGCCAATATCCTATTAAATAGCATCTTGTATTTCAATAATATTTTTGCACCTGAGTATTACATCGCTACGACCATTATCGCAGAAACTATCGTCGTTTTTCTTGAAATTCATTTTATCAAGAAACACCAACTGATTAGTTTAAAAGAAATTTTTATAACCTTAACACGTTATAGCATTATATCCCTTGGTTTTATCCCAATCTTCTATATTTTCAAGATGATTTTCCAAATCAATTCTTACACAGTAAACTTCAATATGATTCTCATGGTTCTGTCTACCGTAGCAACTTGTGGTATCTATTACCTCTTGACCCTCTTTATTACCAAAGACAAAACACTCCACTATGCACTGAACCTTGTACTTGCTAAATTAAAACGAAATTAAAAAAATCCCCTACTGATAAATTAGTTGCCAGTAGGGGATTTCTTCTTTATTCGTTTTCTTTCTTATCAGAAGCGTTGGCTTCTAGATTTGAATCTTGTTTAGGTTGTTCAACAATAGAGGAATTAGCTTCTTGTTTCTGTTCTGGCTTGACTGCCTCGCTATTTACAGCAGCAACAGCCTGTTTCCAGATACCTTCTTCGTTTACTTTGTAACCATCAGGTGTTGTTGCGTTCTTCAACAAAGAACCATCAGCTTGGAAATAGTACCAATTACCATCAAGCTGTTTCCAACCTGTCTGCATAGCTCCTGATTCATCAAAGTAATAATGATCACCATTTACTTTATGAAGGCCAACCAACATGATGCCATCTTCAGGATTTAGATAATACCAGACACCTTTGTCTTTTATCCAACCAGTTTTCATGGCTCCATTTGATTCAAAGTAACGGTAATGATTATCAAACCATTTCCAGCCAGTTTGCATGGCTCCAGATTTGCTAAAGTAATATTGCTTACCATCTACTTGATGGAGGCCGACTAACATATCGCCTTCCTTACCTTCAAGATAATACCAGACATCACCATCTTTCAACCAACCAGTTTGGAGTGCGCCAGACGTAGCGTAATAATGCCAAGAATCATTTGACCACTGCCATCCAACTTGCATAGTCCCTGCAGAGCTGAAGAAATAGTTCTTACCGTCAACCTCTTTAGATCCTACAGCCATGATACCAGTTTCTGGATCCAAATAATACCATGATTCTTTATCTTTCAACCAACCAGTTTTCATAGCACCTGAGTTCGTATAGAAGTACCAGCTATTGTCTTGCCACTTCCAGCCAGTCTGCATGGCACCACTAGCATTCAAATAGTAACGAACACCATTTACATCTTGTCTACCAGTTAGCATGATGCCATCTTTATCCAGATAATACCATGTTTCCTGATCCTTGACCCAGCCGGTTTTCATAGCTCCAGAACTTGCAAAATAGTTCCAGTGACCATCAACAAAGGTCCAGCCAGTTTGCATGATACCTTCTTGATTAAAGTAGTATGTGCTTCCATTGATATTCTTTTTACCAACGGTCTTTAGCCCATACTCATCATAGAAATACCAATCTGAATCAATCTTTTGCCATGTTGAAGGCTTACCTGCTGTTTGGAGTGCACCACTTTCGCTAAAGAACATCTTCTTGCCATTATAAACTTGGTGTCCTGTTAGCATCTTCCCATCTGCCGCAAAGAGATACTTTTTCCCTCCAATTTCAGAGAGCTCGCTAAATCGTCTAGCACCATTTGATTGGATATAATACCAAGAGTCATCTAGTTTGAACCAACCACCAGTTTGCATTTTACCATTTTGGTTCAGATAGTAATCATTCCCTTTGGCATTTTCTCCCCAGTCGTCGTTAAGGTGAAGCCAGCGACCTGCTTGCATTTGTCCTTTTCCATTAAAGAAATAAGTGGCTCCGCCAATCTCTCTCCAGCCGATAGCCATTTCTCCGTCAGTCAAACGATATTTCCAATAACCATCTTCTTGATACCATTTTTCGTCAACTACAGGGATATCAGGGAAGGTATTTGAAACATTAGCAAATCCTTTATCGCTAATATCAAAAACGGTAGCATCTTGAGTTTGGCTCGCAGCATGAAGAACCTGAATATTTTTCTTCTGAAGGTATTCTCTGGTTGAAGCAACATTAATATCTCCACCAGTTGTCTGAATAATCATTTTTGGTGATAAGTTTTCTAGGAAATTAATCGTATTTGAAATTGTCGCATCATAATGGTGGTTCCATTTCATCATATCAACCTTGCCGATAACTGGACCTAACTTATCTTCTGCTCCCTCGGCATTATCCAAATCTCCACCAAGATAGATTCTCTTTCCTGCCACAGTCACTACTGAAACGATGGAGTTGGAGTTATCATCTCGAACTTTTTTCAGATTCCCGTCAGCATCATATTCATTCTTATAGTTGTAGAGTTGGATATCCATATCACCTAATTTTAGATGGCTATCCTCATCTGAAATATTCTGGATAAGAGTAACTCCTCGTTTTTGAGCTGCTCTCAAAGCATTATCATAATTGAAAAGATTATCCCATAGTCCCCAGTTTGCTGTGATCCGATCATCTGAATATTTTTTCAAATAAAACTTACCGACCTGATATCGATTGAGTATTTCGTCCGCTCCACCAATATGGTCACTATGAACATGAGTTCCTATAATAAAATCTAATTTTTTTACACCTATTTGATCCAAGTGGCGAATCAATCGATCCTCCAATACTTGATAATTTCTCATGGAAATTCCCCAGCGGCTTGGATAGCGTGGGTCACTCCCATCAGGAAAATCATAGTCTTCTCCCATATCAATCAAAGCATAGTGACCATTGCTTTCCAGAAGGATGGCATCACTCCCAGATTTTGCTTTAGTATTTATGAAATGGATACGATTGCCCGAACCTGCAGAGATGGTATCTGCATCTACTCCTTGCGATAACTGAATCAGTAATAGAAAGAATGCGAGAACACTATAGCTGACTGATTTTAATAACCATTTATTTTTCACCTTGAAAACTCCTTTATCTTAACATTAAGCAACTTTTAAAAATCTAATCAATCCAGTAGTTTTTATCTCCTCCTGGGACTTGTTGCTCAATAGGTGGTGGAGTCATATAGTTTTCTCCAAATTCGTAGACAAGTATTTCATGGTATTTTCTCGGAACCTTGACCACAATGTCTTCATAAGGCATATCAATCAAATCATAGAGCCATTCTTTTTTTATACCATTGGGATAATAAGGGTCATAGATAGTACAAGTGAGATCTGTTGCTTGATCTACACTATACTTCAAAGCAAGGCTCTCTAATTTTTGATTCCATAGCTGTGGGGAAGTTAAGCGGAAAATAGCTGATCCCATATAACGAGGGAGGTTTTTAAGTCCACCATTCTCAGACTTGATCCCTTTAAAATTCAAAGAAGAAAGTCGAATGAAATATTTGTAGAGCTTCATTTTTTTACGGTCACTTTCCTCTGTGACGACACCATCATATGGAAAAATGTCAACGCAAGTTCCCAATACGACCGTTGGGTCTACGAGGTTAGCATCTCGACGAGTCCTTACATCATAGACTCTCATATAACTGTATGGATATCCCTTTGTTTCTCTGAATGAAATCAATTTGTAGTAGGGATGATTTTCATTTTGTAAAACCTTATACAGTTTTTCAAATTCATCACGCGCCAAGGAAATATCTGTATCATCATCCCAAGGGATAAATCCTTTATGGCGTACAGCTCCTAGTAAGGTTCCAAAATCAATAAAGTATTTGATTTGATGTTGTTCACAAAGATCATGTAGATACTTTAAAATATCCAATTCTACTTGCTTGATTTCTTCAAGAGTTAAAGTTCTTTCAGACATAGGTTCTATTCTCCTAAATTTGACTATATTTTTAAACGTTTCTTAATCCCAATCCCGTCATTTAGACCTTTTAACAATCTTCCATAATTTAAAATCATGATGAGATACTCTTTGTTCAACCGGTGGCAATTGCATATAGTCTCCGTAGTCTGAGGTCAAAATTTCATGATAGTTTTTTGGAATGGTAAATTCAATACCTTCAAATATTCCAGTAGTAACTTGTTCCAGCCATTCACGTCTCCACACTGGTTTGTTCATATCCTTGTAGATAAGATAATCCACTTGCTCATAATCTGAGACTTTACGGGATTTTGCAAGCTCTTCAATCTGGGCAACGTATTTGTTCGTATTGGTGAAATAGAAAATAATAACTGACACATAGCGTAGCAGTGAATTCAGTACACTTTTCGTATTGGTAATGCCTTTAAAGGTGTAGCAACTCAATTGACGTTTCTTTATCAGTTTCGTCATCTTGTTTTTAAATTCTACGTCATCCTCGTAGCCATCTACAGGGAAAATATCTACATAGATTCCCATATTCGAATCGATGCGAACATCTTCTTCCAGCAAGTAGGTATGGTTATCCTGCACTTTCATGAAGGGATAGACATAGTTGAGATTATTTTTATAAGACATGACCTCGTAACGTTTATCAGGGTTAGCGATAAGGTAGTCTTGCAACTTTTCATAATCTTCTCGTAACATGCAGATATCCATGTCATCATCCCAAGGGATAAATCCTTGATGGCGAACAGCACCAATTAGACTTCCATATGCTAAGAAATACTTGACACCAATTTTCTGACAAACTTCATGAATATACTCCATGATTCCAAGTTCCATCTGTTGAATTTCATTGACATCTGTTACTTCTTGGTACCGAACTCCTTCATCCCGTTTGCAGACTACGAGTCCATAGCCAATCGCTAGCCAGAAGATGATATTAATAAAGTTGGTTGAATACATAATCTGACTTTCAAATAATTGACCAAACAAGATACCAAAGAATAGGATCATGATCAATTTATCAGTATTTTTCTTGGAAACAATCAAATACGTTAAAAAGCGCTTGATGACATAAGCCAGTACAAGAAGGAAGGATACCAAACCTAGAACTCCCGAACTGACAAATATAGTCACAAAAATGTTATGGAAATTCCCACCAATAAGGGAGTTTTGAATCTCAAATTTACTGAAATATTCTGTGTAGTAATCTGGAACATTTCGTACACCATAACCAAAAATTGGTTTGGCACTTCCCATCTTGATGGCATTTTTCCAAATATAGGTTCTACCACTTGGTGTTGTTTCGATCAGATGGAGCTCACCGTTTTTCTTAGTAACAGATGAATCTGTCTCAGCATAGGATTGTCCATTGTTTAAATCTAAGACAGTCGCAGTTTCAGATGAGATATAGATTGAAGTTACATAGCTTAATCCAATATTAGTTGCAGTAATCAGCAAACCAGCAACTATAAAAGTGAGGAATCGTTTAACGATACTTCCTCTAGTAGCAAAGAAACTATAGAGTCCAATCATGAGAAGTAAAGAAAGTAAGGCTCCTCGACTTTGCATCGTAGCGAAGTAAACTAATTGAATGACGTTGTTCAGTTTAAGATAAACAGAATATTTACTTCCTTTATGGATCAAATACATAGCCAAAATAATGCTAATGTATGAAAATATCGCACTAGCATTTGGATTGACAATTCCCCACAGACGTCCATTCATGACACCATAGTAATAAGATTGTTCACCAATCTTAAATAGGATAAGGACTCTACTTAACAATAAACCAAACGCAAAAATTGCTGAAGAAAAAGATACAATTTGAACCGTATAGGCAATCCAGTCAAATAATTTTTTAAGTTGCCCTGATTGTAACATGGTAAATAATAAAACATAGGTTACCATGAAGAGAATTTCAATCACATTTCCAATCAGATGTCCAGAGCGATTGAAAACAGCTGATAGCAGATGACTTCCAGCTAAGAGTCCAAATAAGGATAGAAATTTGCGATCTGCTGTGATTTCTTTCCACTTAAACAATAAGGTATAGCAAATATAAAGCACTACAATCGCTGATAATCCCTTGTAGAGGGGATTTGCTATCTTATAAACCAGTGAACTCATACTTAAAATCGAAATGAAAACAAATAGATACGCAATCCATAGTTTTGATTTTTCAAAGTATTCATCCATTTTTGAAAAATTCATTTTCAACTCCTTCTCATGATATTAGTTTTTTAATCCAACAATTTTCTTATATAGCCATGGAGAAATGACAAGTGAAAGGATAGCTACCTTGCGAAAAGTGGTGAAATAAGCATCTTTCCATATTTCGCGTCGGTGCTGAACAATCCAAGTCCTCAGCTCGGCTTTCTCCTTTTGATACTCTTCACGTGAAGTAAAGATAATTTTATCGTAAACTGTGATGTACGACCAACATTCTCTATTTATTAATTCGTATTTTAAATTAGGGAAGGCTTGTGAAACTTGAGCAATTATTTGCTGATAAACTTCTATCGTGTCAAATACATATCGATTAACAGATGTTGTTGCACTTCCCTCACGATGATCATAATAATAAACAGGTTTGTCAATAAATACGCAACTGCATCTTGTCTTTAGTAGCAATTCAGTTAAAAATAGAGCATCTTCAGCTAGGTGATAGTTGGTATTAAACTTTTCATACGCTAGCAGGTCTCTCTTAAACAGTTTTGCAACTGGAAAAAATGACGTTCTGGTAGTCATCAGTAGTTCCTTCATGGTTTCTTCTGTTGACCAGAGTTCTGTTTTTCCTGAATGTGGAGGTATATCAGTTACAATGCCGTTTTTGATATGGTGCAGAGGAGCAATAACAAAGCCTACATTCAACCCTTCAACTGCACTTGCTAAAGTAGCTAGGTAATCTTGGGTAACGAAATCATCGCTATCAATAAAGGTAACCCAAGAACCCGTTGCTAGCTGAATTCCCATATTTCTAGCATTTGAAACACCAGCATTTTCGATATGATAAACCTTGATATTCTCATACTGAGACGCTAAGTGATCACAGATCTGTCCACTAGAATCAGTAGAACCATCATTGATTAGGATTAACTCAAAATGGGCATAAGTCTGTTGAAGAATCGACTCCACACATCGCTCCAGATAAGCCTCTACATTGTAGACTGGAACGATAACGCTTATTTTTTCTCCCATCATGCTCCATATTCTCCCTTGTACTCTGTATAACTCTTGTCCATGTCTGCTATAATGGCGTCATGATGCGGTACTTGCTTGTCCGCTGGTGGCGGTGTCATATAGTCCCCAAAAGCAGTGCTGAGATAGGCATCATAGCCTACTGGGATGGGCATCTCAGTTCCTTCAAATGGCAAGAAAAGATTGTCTTCAAAAGACGCGATTGGGTATTTGTTTCGCATGTAGCCGGGACCTGAGCATAATTCCGTAATTCCATCGCTCTCAGCCAGACTATACTTGGTCATTTCTTTTTCAGCTTTTTTCCAAATGCGATAACGTAGAGATTTTGGAGTCAGGCCGAGTAAGATACGACTTCCCCATTTCATGACTGCACCATGCTTTTCTGGGATAGTTTGGGCGCAAAAGAGTGAATAAATCAGGGCCCAACGAACCTGTTTCTTACGCTCAGCTGGATTTTTAGGATAATAATCCAATGGTAAAACATCCAAGGCCAAACCGTGTGGTAAATCCAAATCCTTCTGATAAGGCTTGATACAAGTAGTTTCCTTGTCACGAATGGTAATAAAAAGGTTACGGTCTACAAAATCTTTGTTACTCTTTGACAAGAAATAACGCTCGTCTGCATAACGTGGCCACAGTTCTGCTAATTTTTCATAGTCCTTACGTGGCATAAAAAAGTCTAGATCATCATCCCAAGGAATGAAGCCCTTATTACGAAGGGCGCCAATGGCTCCTCCACCACAGAGATAGCACAACAAATCATGTTCTTTACAAAATGCGACGAAATATTCAGCCATTTCCAGACTACGAGCCTGAATCGCTTTCAAATCACTCATGTCTCTCCTCTTCTGTCCAATAACGAGTTATATCGTTTTATTATACCATAAAAAAGCCCTAAAAATCCATCAGATACTAAGAAAAATCAAAGCCTAAACCACTTTTTCACTTGTGATTCAAACTTTGATTTTTTTATAGTATTCTATCTCATTCCCATTTGGGCGAGTTTGGTCTGATATTTATTTTGATCAACTAGAAGTCCTTGTCCACCATAGATATCATAAGCGTCTACCCAGTCACCAAGTTCTGGGACGGTGAGTCTTTCAATGCCATTTTGAGCACCTTCTAGGACAGATAAGCCATTGGTCAACAAGAAGCTATATGGTAGATTTGTTGATGTCATGCCAAAGACTTTTCCAAGTGCCTCTGACCCCGTAAAGAGCTTGGTTGGATCTTTGATTTGCTCAAGAACAGCTGACATGACTTGTTGCTGACGTTTGGTACGGCCATAGTCTCCCTCATCATCATCACGGAAGCGAGCATAGTTCAGCAAGGTGGATCCATTCATCTGCTGTTTTCCAACTTTGATGGTTTGGGTTGGTGACTCAGTCTCTGTTGCATGAAGGTCGTCTCCAACTGTGGCTTCTGTCAAAGGTTGACCATTCAATGTTGAGAATTGAGCATCAATCGTTACTCCGTCAGGGAAGAGGGTATCAATAGCTGTTGCAAAAGCCTGGAAGTCGACCAGGGCATAGTACTTAATATCCAAATCAAAGTTGTCTTTTAGAACCTTGCGGACCATTTCAGCACCTTTTTGCCCTTCTTGTTCCCCAAGTTCGTAGGCAACATTTAGTTTGTTATCCGTCTGTTTCTGGCCATTTACAATCTTACTGTACCCGTCGATATACACTAAGTTGTCACGCATAAAGCTGACTAGTTTAATCTTCTTATCCGATCCACTAACATTCAGCACCATGATCGTGTCAGTACGGGTTTCTGCACTATTTTGACCGATACGGCCATCTGTCCCCATGACTAAAATATTCACACCATCTTTGGTATCCTGACCGTTAAAGACCTCTACTTGAGCTGCCTTGGCGTCAGCTGGCTTATTTGTTGGATTGGCTGCTGACTGGAACCCTCTAAGAAACATGAAAATCATCCCTGCAAGCACACAAGTAATCAACAGCAAGAACCAAGTCAGTATTCGTTTGAAGCGAATTCTTCTCTTTTTCTTTTTGACTTTAGGTTGAGGAGCTACCTTTTCACGTTTCTTAGACCGGCTTCTACTGCCGTAGGTCGGAAGATCAATATCTCTACCCCAAGTTTCTTCTTTTTCTTCTTGGTAGGAAGGGTGAACTTCAGACTTGGGACCTGCCATTTTCTGTTGCAGATAATCAAACTCCCTCCGTTCACGGTCGTTGAGGTAATGAATATTTTTGAAGAGATAGTCATAACGTAACTGCTCGTGATGACTTAAAGGATTTTCTTTGCTCATTGACTCTCCTTTTCTATATCAGTTATGGTAAAAATCGGGTAGGTTCCCAGGATCTTGTGCTGGATTCCAATAGCTTCTAGTTCTTGTC
This sequence comes from Streptococcus sp. HMSC077F03, assembly GCF_001812375.1. GTDB lineage: Bacteria > Bacillota > Bacilli > Lactobacillales > Streptococcaceae > Streptococcus > Streptococcus oralis_S. The sequence goes on along the minus strand of NZ_KV808752.1, from coordinate 42,043 downwards.
TTGCAAAATGAACCAGTTCTTTGTCACTATAGTCTACATCGATAATGAAAAAGTATTCTCCCAAGGCTGTTTTAAGGGGGCGACTTTCAATCTTTGTTAAGTCAATCCCTCTCCAAGCAAAGGTCGAAAGTGCCTTGTAAAGAGCACCAGGTAGGTTGTCTGGTAAGGTCAAGGCCAAACTCATTTTTTCAGCTTGTGAGTTCAAAGGAATCTTCGGCATCTCTGCCCCTAACACCCAAAAACGTGTGAAATTGGCTTCCATTTCCTGAATATCCTCTGCAATCAATTCCAAGCCATATTCTTCAGCTGAACTTTTAGGAGCAATAGCTGCATAAGGCTGATCTGGATGTTCTGAAATAAAGCGAGCTGCATAGGCTGTACTGGCGGTTACCTCAATTTTGGCCTCTGGATAGTTTTTGTCGATGAATCTCTTTCCTTGAGCCAGAGCCTGAGGATGAGAAAAAATTTTCTCAATTTTTGACTGACCGGGAACCGCCATCAACTGCTGGTGAATGGGCTGAACGATTTCTGCAACTGCTTGGATGCGAGCCTGATGAAAAAGATAATCCAAGCTTTCATGCACACTTCCCTCAATGGAGTTTTCAACTGGTACTACTGAATAGTCTACCAATCCCTGTTCATAGGCCTTGATAACGTCTGTAATATTTGAAAAAGGCTCTAGTTCCTCATGTGGAAAAGCCGTTTGCACAACATGATGCGAAAAAGATCCCTTGGGACCTAGATAGGCAATTTTCATCTCAGTTCCTCTGTAATTTCCTCTGGGCTTAACTTGGTTACATCCAAAACCCGACTGGCTACTTCCTCATACCAAGCTTGTCTTTCTTTGAAAATAGCTGCCAGTTCTTCCTTACTATTATTTAGAAATAGTGGGCGCTGATTGTCCTTATCAGCTGCGATACGTTGGTAGAGGGTTTCAAAATCTGCTTTTAGGTAGATGTTTTCAGGATTGGTTTTGAGCAAGTCACGATTTCTCTGAGAAATGACGACTCCTCCGCCAGTTGACACAACTCGGTCCGTTTTTAGTAAGTCAGCTAGAACTTCTGACTCTACTTGACGAAAGGCCACTTCTCCTTTTTCAGCGAAGAAATCCGCAATGGACATGCCCAAACGTTCCTCGATTAAGGCATCCATATCGATATAGTCTGGGTCCAAGCCTCTAGCAATTGTCGACTTGCCTGCCCCCATAAATCCGAGTAATACCTTAGCCATGAATCAAGCTCTCCAAATCATCAAAGAAGCTAGGATAGCTAGTGTTGATGGCTTCTGCACGGTCAAGCTCCACTTCTCCATCAGCAACCAAGAGGGCTGCGATGGCTGTCATCATTCCAATTCGATGGTCACCAAAGGTATTGACTCTAGCGCCATGAAGTCTTGATTTTCCTTTGATAATCATCCCGTCTGCTGTAGGAGTGATATCCGCCCCCATGCTATTTAAGGCATCTGTCACCACCTGAATGCGGTCTGTTTCCTTTACCTTGAGTTCCTCAGCATCCTTAATGACTGTTTCACCTTGCGCTTGTGTCGCTAAAAGGGCAATAATAGGCAATTCATCAATCAAGCGGGGAATCAAGGCTCCACCAATCTCTGTTCCTTTCAAGTCTGAAGACTCGACAGTCAAGGTTGCTGATTTAGCGACAGGATCGATTTCAGTTATTTCTAGTTTTCCACCCATGGCGCGAATGACATCAATAATACCAGTACGAGTTTCGTTAATCCCCACATTCTGCAGCACCACACTAGAGTTTGGAACAATCAAACCTGCGACCAACCAAAAGGCTGCACTGGAAATATCTCCTGGAACAACTACCTTTTGTCCGATCAGTTTTTGTGGTCCTTGAACTGTGATTTTTTTGCCATCCACACTTAAATGGCCACCAAATTGCTGCAACATATCTTCGGTGTGGTTACGAGTACATTCTTTCTCGATAATAACGGACTCCCCCTGAGCCTGCAAGGCTGCAAACATCAAGGCTGACTTGACCTGAGCAGAGGCGATTGGCAACTCATAGTGAATAGGTGTAAGTTTTTTCGTCCCTTTTAAGTGAAGAGGGGGCAGGTCTCGCTCAGTTTGCCCTGAAATACTGACGCCCATTTTTTTCAATGGAATCGTCACACGGTCCATAGGACGTTTAGTAAGACTGTCGTCTCCGAACATCTCTACTTCGAAGTCTGCACCAGCAAGGACACCTGAAATCAGGCGAATCGAGGTGCCAGAATTCCCCATATCCAAGGCATTTTGTGGCGCTTTTAAGCCATCCATGCCAACACCTTGAATGGTGATAACCCCATCTTTATCCTCAATTTCTACACCAAGATCACGAAAAACCTGCATGGTTGAAAGCACATCCTCTCCACGCAGAATATCATAAACCTTAGTCTCGCCCTCAGCCAAACTTCCAAAAATAATCGAACGATGGCTGATAGACTTGTCACCTGGAACCCGGATACTGCCATGTAAGTGGCGAATGTTTGTTTTTAGTTTCATAGTTGACCTCATACTTGCAATACTTTTTCTTATTTTATCACAAAAAAGCCAGAAATTCCTGAAATTTCTGGCTTTTATACAGATAAAATACTATTTCAATAATTCTGAAACAGGTTCAAAGACAATTTTCTCAATGTCCGAAAGGTAAATGGACAATTGTTGCTGTTTGGCAAAGAAATCTGACAAAAGAGCGTTCTCTTGGATTTGCTTACTGAAAGACTGCATCTTTTCTTGGAAAGAGGCGTCTGGCATTTGTCCCGTTTGCGCCATGACTTGGATTTCTTGTTGGAAAGCAAGGTAGTCTGCAAAAATCTTGCTAGCTTGTTCATCAGCTTGGATGGCATCTTTTGCTACCTTGACCGCCTTGTATTCTGGTAATTCGCGTAACCCGCGGCTAAGTTCATTTGCACTATCGTAAATATTTGACATGATTTTCTCCTTATTTGATGACGACTGTATAGTCCGTATTTTCTGTAATTAAGCGTTCAGCTCGTTCTAAATCTTGAGCATTTTTAAAGGAAATTTGTAGAATACCGTGAATATCCTCACGGTTTTCTTCGTTGATGTGGATATTAACCAAAGAAGTCCCACGTAGCAATTCCAAAATTCGCAAGATGACATCTTCTTCATCGGGAACATCGACATAGAGGTCGTAAGAGCTATCCACACCACCACGCTTATGTATTTCCATGGCCTGACGTTGCGCACGCGCTTGGTTGAAAAAGTTCCAGATTTGCTCTTCATCTCCCCTGCTGATGGCCTGACCAATCGCTTCCAAGCGTTCCTTGAAATCCGCAATTCGCTCTAGAATAGTCTCACGGTTAGACAAGAGAATAGAAGTCCACATACCTGGCTCGCTTTCCGCAATGCGAGTCATATCTCGAAATCCACCCGCCGCAAAGCGTCTTGCCATCTCATGTTCTTGAGCATAAACTGCTGTTTGTTCCATGAGACCTGATGCCAAGATATGGGGAAAATGGCTAATCTGTGAAGTTACTTGATCGTGCTCCTTGGCATCAATTTCAATGAAACGAGCATGGAGGCCTGAAAGTAGGTCCTTCATTTCTGAAAGGGTTTCTGGAGTGGTCAAGCTAGATGGAGTAAAGATATAGTAGGCATTTTCAAAGAGATTAACATCGGCAGAGGCAGCTCCTGTCTTGTGGCTACCAGCCATGGGATGAGCCCCGACAAAACGAATTGACTTGCCAGCCAAATATTCCTCCGCCACTTCCACAATGGCAGCCTTGGTTGAGCCCGCATCCGAGATAATGACGCCTTCTTTCAAGTTCAAACCTGCCAACTCCTGAATAAAAGCAATGGTCTGCTTGATTGGCAAGGTCAAGATGATGACATCTGCCAGAGGAGCAAAACTGGCAAAATCATCCGTCGCACGGTCAATCATCCCCCGCTCCAAGGCAATATCTCTAGAAGCCTGACTGCGATTATAACCTAGAATTTCATAATCAGGATGATCGCGTTTGATACCAAGCGCCATCGAGGCACCAATCAAACCGAGACCTGCGATATAGATGGTTTTTGCCATAGGAACTCCTTAATAGTTCTTTGTATACTCACGGTGTTTGGTTACCGCTTCTTTTAATTCCTCTAGGTTGTCCGATGAAAATTTTTCAAGGATTTCTTGCGCCAGAACCGTTGCTACAACAGCTTCCATGACTACCCCAGCTGCTGGCAGAGCGGTCGGATCACTTCTCTCCACGGTTGCCTTGTAAGGTTCGTGGGTTTCGATATCCACACTCATAAGTGGTTTGTAAAGAGTGGGAATGGGTTTCATAACTCCACGAACAACAATTGGTTGCCCATTGGTCATACCACCTTCAAAACCACCTAGATTATTGGTACGACGAGTATAGCCGTCTTCTTTAGACCAGAGAATTTCATCCATAACTTGGCTGCCTTTGCGGTAACCAGCTTCAAATCCAAGACCAAATTCCACCCCTTTAAAGGCATTGATAGAAACAACTGCTTGGGCCAATCGCGCATCCAATTTTCTGTCCCATTGGACATAGGAGCCAAGGCCAACTGGAACGCCTCCGACGACTGTCTCTACAACCCCACCGATGGTATCACCGTCACGTTTGATTTGGTCAATATAGTCCTTGATTTCCTGTTCCCGCTCTTGGTTGACAATAGAAACTTCAGACTGGGCAGCTCGTTCCTTAATCTCAGCCACTGTCAGATTTTCAGGTACATCGATTTCCTTGCCACCAAAGACCACGACATGGTTGGCAATCTCCATATCCAGTTCAGCTAAGAGACGTTTGGCTACTGCCCCAACAGCTACTCGCATGGTGGTTTCACGGGCAGATGACCTCTCCAAGGAATTTCGTAAGTCATCAAAACGGTACTTGATGCCCCCAACCAAATCGGCATGTCCTGGGCGAGGATGAGTGATTTTCCGCTTGCTTTTCAGGCGGTCTTCAATGTCCTCCGCAGACATGATATCCAGCCATTTCTGGTGGTCCTTATTGATGACATCCATGGTAATGGGAGCCCCTGTCGTCTTCCCGTGACGAACGCCCGAAGTAAAGACAACCTGGTCACTCTCAATCTTCATACGACCACCACGACCGTAGCCACCCTGACGGCGTTTCAGATCCTCATTGATATCCTCAGCTGTCAAAGGAAGTCCAGCTGGAATTCCTTCAAGGATAGCCGTCAGACGGGGGCCGTGTGATTCTCCTGCAGTTAAATATCTCATACGTTCTCCTTATTTTACCAAGTAGTCTTTCATCTCTTCCAGAGAAACTGGGTGAATGCTCGCTGAACCAAGCTCTGGTACCAAGACCAATTTCAAGGTGTTGCCACGCGCTTTCTTGTCATGAGTAAGAGCCTGATAAAGCTTGTCAACATCCCAGTTTTCATAGTCAACAGGCAAGCCAAATTTCTGGCACATCTCTCTAATGGACTGGGTTATTCCTTCTGGCATGAGGCCTTTTCCCTCAGCAACCTTGGAAATCTGAACCATGCCCATAGCCACAGCCTCACCATGCATGACCTTGCCGTAACCAGCTGTTGCTTCAAGGGCGTGGCCAATAGTGTGTCCAAAGTTGAGGTAAAGCCGAACACCGTTATCCAACTCATCCTCGACCACCATCTTGCGCTTCACCTGACAAGAATGTTCAATCAAAGTCTCCGCATGTTCCAGTATACTCTCAACAGAACCATCCAGGTCCGTTAAGAGAGCCCACAGTTCTGGATCCTCAATCAAGCCGTACTTGATAACCTCACCCATTCCTTCAATCAACTCTCTTTTTCCAAGCGTTTCAAGGACAAGCGGATCAATCAGAACCCCATCTGGTTGGGCAAAAGTTCCCACCATATTTTTAGCAAAAGGAGTATTGACACCTGTCTTTCCACCGATAGAAGAATCAACCTGGGCAGTCAAACTAGTCGGAATCTGAACAAAGTGAATGCCCCGCATATAGGTAGAGGCTACAAAACCAGCCAGATCCCCAACAACACCTCCACCAAGAGCCACAATCCCATCGCTACGAGTTAAACCTTGCTTGACTAGAAATTCATAGACCTTCTGAACAGTGGTTAAATTTTTTCGTTCTTCGCCTTCTAAAAAGTCAAAAACGGCTACCTGAAAACCAGCATCTTCTAGGCTGAGTTTGACCCTCTCTGCATAGAGAGAGGCTACATGGTTATCAGTCACGATAACCACTTTTTGCGGTTGCCAGAGTTCTCGCAACCACTGACCTGCTTGCGATAGACAACCTTTTTCAATTTGAATATCATAAGGATGATGCGGAATATCGATTCTGATTTTCATAGTAGGGTCTCCTTTTCACTATTTATATTTTTCTGTTAAGGACTGCCAAATCTCATCTGTCGGCATTTCTTTACCTGTCCACAGTTGAAAAGCTTCAGCAGCTTGATAGAGCAACATCCCCAGGCCATTGACGGCTGGATTGCCCTGACTTCTAGCCCAATTCAAAAAGGGCGTCTCAAAGGGTTGGTAAATGATATCTGCGACCAAGAGAGTTTTTGGTAAGACTATGCTTTCAGGAACTGGGGATGATTTGCCATCCATCCCTACACTGGTCGCATTGACGAGCAGGTCCGACTCGGCAATCCTTGATTGGAGTTCAGAAAGATCTTCTAAAGCATACAAGTCCACTTTAAAACCTGTTTGCTCCTGCAACTTGTCTAGGTAAGGTCTTGTTTTTTCCATGGAAACTGAACGAACAAAGACTGAAATCTGACTGGCGCCATCCAAAATAGCCTGAGCTAAAATGGATTTGGCCGCACCACCTGCGCCCAGAATGGTCATTTTCTTATCCGAGATTGTAAAAGAAGGCAAGCTCTTAAAAAATCCCTTGCCATCTGTATTATATCCAATTAACGTTCCGTCTTGATTAACAACTGTGTTGACTGCCCCAATCAAACGAGCCTCATCACTCAACTCATCCAGATAAGGAATCACTTGCTCCTTGTAAGGCATAGACAGGTTGATGCCAAACATCTGGTAACGGCGAATATTGGCGACTGTTTCTGCCAAATCACCCGCTTCAATCTCCCAAGCTACATAGGCACCATTAATAGCTGTCGCCTCAAAGGCCCTATTGTGGATAAAGGGCGAAATAGAGTGTTTGATGGGATTGGCAACAACTGCAGCTAAACGTGTATAGCCATCAAGCTTCATCCAAAATCTCCCTGATTTTCTTCATGTTTGATAGCGAAATCTGACCTGGGGCACTCGCTTCATCCAGACTAGCAAATGACCAACTCGAACCCGTCACATCTGAAGTAATGCGTGATACCTTGCCCATTTTCCCCATGGAAATGGTCACGTACTCTTGCTCAGGATTGAGTGTTTTAAATCCTCGAGTGTAATTCATCAGGTCTAAAACATCCTGCTCCGTATGAGCCATAACTGATACCTTGACCACTTTCGGAGAGAGACTGGTCAACTCAGACAAAATTTCCATCATGTTTTCAGGTGTCTCCTGGAAATTATGGTAACTCAAAACAAGATTTGGAAAATCCAACATTTCCTCAAAAACGTCCTTGTAGCTGAAATACTCAAAATCTACATAATCCGGCTGATAAAGCTGAGTAACTTCCTTAATGATTTGAACATACTCTTCTGAGGAAAGTTCGATTTCTCCTCCCTCAGCGCGGGTCCGAAGGGTAAAGACAAGTTCGCGTCCTGCAAATTTCTCAAAGATAGCGGGTGCTACCTGTAAAATAGCGTCCTTTGTAAGAAAGTCCGCACGCCACTCAATGATATCGGCATCTTCATACCTAGTGGCATCCAGTTCTTGCGCTTCTTCTAAACTTCTTGGCATTACTGAAACGATTAATTTCATCTACTAACCTTCATACTAATCACCTTGAGGTAATTACTGCTTTCATCTTTTTTATTATAGGCAAAGTCTGCTGGAAGTCCGTATTGGTTCAAGACCTGATACCTTCTTCCTGCAAAACCTTTATCAATTTGTTCTGTAAATTTCTGGCGGGAAACATTGGCAGCATTGGTACTGGCAATGATAATCCCTCCCGGATTTAAAATCTCTAGACTCTGGGAAATCAACTTGTGATAGTCCTTAGCTACAGAGAATGTTTGTTTTTTATTGCGGGCAAAGCTTGGCGGATCAAGAACAATCACATCATAGGTCAAGCCTTTTCGCTTGGCATACTTGAAGTACTCAAAGACATCCATAACGATAAAACGATGATTGTCCGTGCTGAGTCCATTTGCCTGAAAATGAGCTTCTGACAGCTCTCTAGACCGTTTGGCCAAGTCGACAGAAGTCGTCTCACTCGCGCCTCCCATAGCTGCAGCAACTGAAAAGGCAGCCGTATAGGAGAACATATTGAGCAAGGATTTGCCCATGGCTAGACCGTCAACCAGACTCCCACGAACCTCATGCTGGTCTAGGAAAATCCCTGTCATCAAGCCATCATTCATAAAGACTTGATAGAGCACGCCATTCTCAAGAACAGTAAAGTAATCTGGCGCTTCCTCACCATAAACAGAGGCAGACTCGTAGTCTAGACCTTTAAAACGAATCTTTTCATAAGCCCCCAAGACCTCAGGGAAAACTTCCTTAAAAGCATTTATGATCAGCACACGAATCTGGTAAACAAAGGAATTGTACCAAGAAAAGACAGCATAATCTCCATAGAGATCAACAGTCAGACCACCAAAACCATCCCCCTCTTGGTTAAAAAGGCGAAAGGCAGTGGTCAAGTCATCTTGATAATAAGGCTTTCTAGCTTCCTTGGCCTTACGAAACAGGATTTCAAAAAAGGCTTGATTGAAACGAACCTTTTCCTTGCTGATGAACCAACCGATTCCTTTATTCTGTTGAGAAAGATAGGCGCTCCCTAAAAACTTCCCGTCTTGACTAAGAACTTCTACTGCCTGATCCGTCAGTTCAATATCTGTTAAATCACTTGCTTCCAAAAGAACTAGACCCTTAGCTAGCTTTTTTTCAACACATCTGCTGACCCTAATTCTATTCATAGCTACTATTATATCAAATTTTGTGACAATTCTCAAAAAAGAAACCGCTTATCCATTTTTACTTTAGTTTACTAAGTGTCATTTTTGTTAAAATAAGTATATGCCATTTACTTTTCCACCAAAACATCCTTTCCCTTATAATGGAAAGAGAGATTCTATTCGCTAAAAATAGACAATTTCAGAAATGAGTATAGAATCTTGCGCAAACGTTTGCCTAGTTCTAAACTTTATGGTAGAATAAAACACAACATTGATAAGCAAGAGGAAAAACAATGCAAAATCAGACACTTATGCAATACTTTGAATGGTATTTGCCTCACGACGGCCAACACTGGACGCGACTGACAAATGACGCAGAGCACCTAGCAAACCTTGGCATCAGCCATGTCTGGATGCCACCTGCCTTCAAGGCAACCAACGAAAAAGATGTCGGCTATGGTGTTTACGATCTTTTTGACCTAGGTGAATTTCACCAAAAAGGGACTGTCCGTACCAAGTATGGGTTTAAAGAAGATTATCTTCAAGCCATTCAAGCCCTAAAGGCGCAGGGAATTCAACCTATGGCCGATGTGGTGCTCAATCACAAGGCTGCTGCCGATCACATGGAAGCCTTTCAGGTTATTGAAGTGGACCCTGAGGACCGTACCGTTCAATTAAGCGAGCCCTTTACTATCAATGGCTGGACTCACTTTACTTTCGATGGTCGCCAAGATACCTACAATGACTTCCACTGGCACTGGTACCACTTTACAGGTACAGACTACGATGCCAAACGCCGTAAGTCTGGTATTTACCTGATCCAAGGAGACAATAAAGGTTGGGCCAACGAGGAATTGGTCGATAACGAAAACGGTAACTACGACTACCTCATGTATGCCGACCTAGACTTTAAGCACCCTGAAGTCATCCAAAACATCTATGACTGGGCTGACTGGTTCATGGAAACGACTGGTGTAGCTGGTTTCCGTTTGGATGCCGTTAAGCACATCGACTCCTTCTTTATGGGCAATTTCATTCGTGATATGAAGGAAAAATACGGTCAAGATTTCTATGTTTTTGGGGAATTTTGGAACCCAGACAAGGAAGCCAATCTAGACTATCTCGAGAAAATAGAAGAACGTTTTGACCTTGTCGATGTTCGCCTCCACCAGAACCTCTTTGAAGCTAGCCATGCTGGAGCAAGTTACGACCTTCGTAACATTTTCACAGATAGCTTGGTTGAACTAAAACCCGATAAGGCTGTGACCTTTGTAGACAACCACGATACCCAACGAGGACAGGCCCTCGAATCGACTGTTGAAGAATGGTTTAAACCAGCAGCCTATGCCCTTATTCTATTACGTCAAGATGGGCTTCCATGTATCTTTTACGGAGATTATTATGGCATTTCAGGGCAATTTGCTCAACAAGATTTCAGAGAAGTTCTTGACCGTCTCCTAGCCATCCGAAAAGACTTGGCTTATGGAGAGCAAACAGACTACTTTGACGATGCCAACTGTATCGGTTGGGTTCGTTCAGGCGCTGAAAACCAATCCCCGATCGCTGTCCTTATCTCAAATGACCAAGAAAACAGCAAATCCATGTTTGTCGGTCAAGAATGGGCTGAGCAGACTTTTGTTGATCTCCTTGAAAATCATCCAGCACAAGTTACAATCAATGCTGAAGGGTATGGAGAATTTCCAGTAGCAGCGGGTTCAGTCAGTGTCTGGGCAACAAAATAAACCTATCAGTTACAAGTCAAATCCAAGCGGATTTGGCTTTTTAAGTAGGCAAAAAGACCTACCCAAATGGATAGATCTTTATTGTCTTACAATTTACCTGCTACTGCATCCAAGAGTTCTTGAATTTTCGCTTGGTTGCTTCCTCCTGCCATGGCCATGTCTGGTTTACCACCACCACGTCCATCAACGATTGGAGCCAATTCTTTTACCAAATTACCTGCGTGGATGTCTTTGCTCTTGCTAGCTACAAGAACGTTGACTTTGTCACCGATGGCTGCAACTAGGACAAGCACATCAGAGTAGTCTTTTTGTTTCCAGTTATCCGCAAAGGTACGAAGGGCGCCTGCATCTGATACAGAAACTTGGCTTGCAATGTAACGGTGACCGTTGACTTCCATCACATCCTTGAAGACATCGCCTGCGGCTGCGGCTGCGGCTTTTTCTTTCAATTCTGCATTTTCTTTTTGAAGCTGACGGAGTTGTTCTTGAAGCCCTTCAACCTTATGAGGAACTTCCTTGAGTTGAGGGGCTTTCAAGGTTGATGCGACGGCTTTCAAAGCGTCTTCTTGTTCGCGATAAGCTTCAAAGGCTTCCTTACCAGTTACTGCCAAGATACGGCGAGTTCCTGATCCGATTCCTTCTTCTTTGACAATCTTGAAGAGACCAATCTCAGAAGTGTTGCCAACGTGGGTACCACCACAAAGTTCCACTGAGTAGTCACCAATCGTAACAACACGAACTTCCTTACCGTATTTCTCACCAAAGAGGGCCATAGCTCCCATTTCTTTAGCAGTGTCAATATCTGTCTCAACAGTTTCTACAGCAATTGCTTCCCAGATTTTCTCATTGACTTGCTGTTCAATGGCGCGCAACTCTTCAGGAGTTACAGCTTGGAAGTGAGTGAAGTCAAAGCGAAGGAATTCTACTTCGTTCAGAGATCCTGCTTGTGTCGCATGGTGTCCAAGGATATTGTGAAGGGCCGCATGGAGCAAGTGAGTCGCAGTGTGGTTTTTCATGACACGGTGACGACGATTGCTGTCAATAGCCAAGGTGTATTCTTGGTTCAAAGCAAGAGGAGCAAGAACTTCAACAGTATGAAGAGCTTGGCCATTTGGTGCTTTTTGAACATCTATCACAGTAGCCACGACATTTCCAGCAGCGTCCAAGATTTGACCGTGGTCAGCTACTTGTCCACCCATTTCAGCATAGAATGGAGTTTCCGCAAAGATAAGAGAGGCAGTTCCTTCAGAAACAGCTTCTACTTCTGCATTGTCAGCCACGATAGCCACCAACTTAGAAGGCAATTGGCTGGCATTATAGTTGAAGACACTTTCCACTGTAATGTTTTGAAGGGTTTCATTTTGCATTCCCATTGAGCCACCTTTGACAGCTGATGCACGCGCACGTTCTTGCTGCTCTTTCATGGCTGCTTCAAAACCTTCACGGTCTACAGTCATCCCAGCTTCTTCAGCGATTTCTTCAGTCAATTCTACTGGGAATCCGTATGTATCATAGAGTTTGAAGACATCTTGACCAGCGATAACCGTTTGGCCTTTCGCTTTCAAATCAGCTACAATGGTTTCTGCAAAGTGTTGACCTGAATGAAGGGTACGAGCAAATGACTCTTCTTCGCTCTTGACGATTTTTTCGATAAAGTCACGTTTTTCAAGCACTTCTGGGTAATAGCTTTCCATGATTTTTCCAACAGTTGGAACGAGTTTGTAAAGGAAAGGCTCGTTGATGCCCAATTTTTGACCGTGCATAGAAGCACGACGGAGCAAACGACGAAGAACATAACCACGACCTTCATTTCCTGGAAGGGCACCATCACCGATGGCAAATGAAAGAGAACGAATATGGTCCGCAATGACCTTAAAGCTCATGTTATCGCCATCTTGGTCGTAGACCTTACCTGACAATTTCTCAACTTCACGAATGATTGGCATGAAGAGGTCTGTTTCAAAGTTTGTCTTAGCCCCTTGGATAACTGCCACCAAACGCTCCAAACCAGCACCCGTATCAATGTTCTTGTGTGGCAATTCCTTGTACTCGCTACGAGGAACAGCAGGATCGGCGTTAAATTGTGACAAAACGATATTCCAGATTTCGATGTAACGGTCGTTTTCGATATCTTCTGCAAGCAGACGAAGACCAATATTTTCTGGGTCAAATGCTTCTCCACGGTCAAAGAAGATTTCTGTATCAGGTCCAGAAGGTCCCGCACCGATTTCCCAGAAGTTATCCTCAATTGGAATCAAGTGGCTTGGATCCACTCCTACTTCAATCCAGCGGTTGTAAGAATCCTTATCTTCAGGATAGTAGGTCATATAAAGTTTTTCAGCTGGGAAATCAAACCATTCTGGGCTTGTCAAGAGCTCGTAAGCCCAAGTGATGGCTTCGTCACGGAAGTAATCACCGATAGAGAAGTTCCCCAACATTTCAAACATGGTATGGTGACGCGCAGTCTTCCCTACGTTTTCGATGTCGTTAGTACGGATGGCTTTTTGCGCATTGGTAATACGTGGATTTTCAGGGATAATGGTTCCGTCAAAGTATTTCTTAAGAGTTGCTACCCCAGAGTTGATCCACAAAAGAGTTGGGTCGTTTACTGGAACCAAGCTCACTGATGGTTCTACAGAGTGGCCTTTACTTGCCCAGAAATCAAGCCACATTTGGCGAACTTGAGCACTAGATAGTTGTTTCATAATATCTCCTTATTACTTGTTTAATTTGATTGGCTTTCCAGCATCTCCACATAGTCAATCGCGACACAGAGGGAAATGACCAGGTCTGCATAAGAGTCTTCATAGACGGTTACGGTGTAAGTTGAGGTCAAATGGAAAATCTCTTTCCGAATCTCGGCAATCACTTGGTCGCGGTCATCCAGCAATTTGAAATTCAAATCCCAGATATTGCCCTCGATACGAAGCCCTAGATCATCAAACTCATACTTATCTCGAAAGAAAGTCAACTTCTTACGAATGACGAAATTGGAACCGTTTCGTAACTGGATAGTAAAGCGAGGAAGCAAAGTGAAAAATTCTTTACTAATCTCACTGACTTGCTCACCATAGGCGTCATAGATGGTAAAGGTCTTAGGAATTTGGAAAAAAGAGCCCTCCACCTGATAGTTCACTACTCCTCTGTCATCCTTGATATCAAAACGTTCGCCTCCAAGACGAAATTTTTGTTTCACGAGAAATGTCTTCATAAACACCTCCAAAAATCAAAAGACAAGTTCACATCACGAAGGGCGAAAAACCGCGGTACCACCTTCATTCAATGAACTTGTCATTCTCTTGTTCTTATGCAATTGTCTGATTGAGTAGCATGATTTCCTAGCTTAGATGGCTCGCAGCACCGCCAATTCTCTGGGCTAAGTTGATTGAAAATCAATTCTCAACTTTCTTATTATATCGTTTTTGGAGGAGTTCGTCAAGGTTGATGACAACGAATCATAAACTTCTGCATTAACCTCTTAATTTATCTAGATCTACTTTGTGATGTTTGAGTATTTTGGGGCTTATAAATTGAAATTTTAATTCGTGTACGTTTCAAATCAACTTTCTCTCCAGCTTTTGGGGTTTGAGATACTACTGTTCCTTCAGCAGTACCCTCAGGAGCACTGGAAACTTCTACTACTTCAATATTAGCTTCTTTTATACCTACAATGTTAGTTAAATTATTTTTTGTAAACTCTAAACTTGAACCTGCATAATTTGGCATTGTAGCACTAGTTCGCTCTTTTGCAACAGTAAAAGTAATATCTGATGAATCATTCAAATCATATAAAGTCCCCTCTAACAAACTCTGACGTAAAATTGTACCAGGAGAATATTCATCACTTTCCTCTTCTTCAACTTTTATATGATCCTCAGTAATTTTTTTACTCTTCAATTCATCTATAGCAGCCGAGACTTTTCGACCAATGTAGTTTCCAATATATACTTTTGATACCTGTGAACTAGAAGAGGCAGAACTTGTAGATGAAGTTTGTTTATCTTTAGATTTATTTCCACCAAGAGAAGCTTGCTTTGTAGAACTTGTGGAGGTTGCTGAATTAGATGATTGAGTTGATTGCTTAGTACTGTTATGAGATGATTTAGACCTGCTCATACCTATGAAAAAAGTTCCAATTATCACTAATAAAAGTAAGCTTATAGCTATTCCGAAAAACCACTTTATTCTACTTATTTTCTGTCTACGACGCTCTAATAATTCATTCTGTTCTATTTCTTGCTGTTGTTTTAATTGAAATTGCTCTGTAGCTAATCGTTGTCTTTCTGCTTCTCTTTCTTTCTCCAACAAATACTCATTCCAGTCAGCTTCTGCTTCTGCTAGGAGTATCTGAATTCTTCCTCTCTCATCTTCAGTTTCAGCTTTGGCCCACAGTTTTTTTAAATCAAATATATTATCTTTATATTGTTGCTCTTTACGTAGTTCTAACTCTCTTTCATGTCTAAATTTCTCATCCCATTGGCGCTGACGTTCTAGTTCATTTCTCTCCTGTAATGCCTCATTCTGCTTCCAAGCAAGACGATTTTGTTCATCTAGTGCTGCCTGTTGTTTTTGGTTAGAAAATTGCTGTTCCCATCTCTGTTGTTCCAACAAGTTATTCTGTCTTTTTAGCTCTTGATTCAATTCTTCTTCTCGACGAGCTTTTTCCCAATCATTCAGATTATTCATATTCCCTCCTAGTTCGCATTATAACCATGTTCCCTAGATTTTAAAACTTCTTTCCACCAGGATTCACGTTTTAAAACAAACTTATCATCTATTTTACCGTTATAGTTTTCCAATACAGAGTATTGAAAATTTTCTTTAACGTAATTCAACCCTTGTTTTTCAACCAAAATCCTAAGTTCTTTATTGCCACCATGTCCATTATCCACATAGGATTGCCAACGTTGTAAAAGCATACCATAGTTTGAAGTTGCTGAGCCTACATATAATTTACCATTCTGCTTATCCGTAATAAGATAAACAGCTTTTTGATTTTCTAAAGCAGTTATCCAATCTTTTTTTCTCAAACGTAAAATCAATTCTAATTCTTTGTAAGATAAAGAAATATTATCATATCCTGGAAATTCTTCTCCTCCAAATGAATCTGATAACAATTGCTCTATCACAAGTTTTTCCTTACAAGTTGTATACTTTAGAACTGAACCTCTAGATTCTTTTCTGTACCGAATAATTAGACGACCAAAAAGGGCTGAATATTCCTTTAGTTCAATTCCTTCATAATTTTGTCCTCCAGTAACAAAAAGTTCCTTACTCACTTCTTTTATAGTAGTTAATAACCATTTGTTATTATCAATCTTAATGAAATTTATGACAATATCTCCAACATTGAAATATCGCTTATTTGTTCTCCAAAATAAGTTGTAGTTATTAATTATTTCTTCGTCTCTCAAATAGGTCTGAATTGGATTTTCGCCCGTCCAATTATTAAATTTTACCTTGAATTTCCATTGATTTTGTTCACTTATATTCAAAATATCGTTTAACTTTAAATCCATAATAAAATTTAACACCTCATTATATTTAATTAAATTTGTATTTCTCATATGTTATTATACAAAAAAGCATAGTTAGGGTCAAACTTTTATAAGTTGTTTTTAATTATAGTTACCAACACAAAAACGAACCAGCTTAACTGATTCGTTTCATAACTGCTAACCTCTACTTCCGATACATTTTAAACTGTAGGAAGAGGTCGCTATATTTTCCTGTCCATTTATGGTCAAACTTCTCATAAACTTCTAGGTGTTTCATGGTATCAGCGTCTGGATAGAAGGATTTGTCCTCACGAGTCTCCTCTGGGAGCATTTCCTTAGCTGGTAGGTTTGGTGTTGAGTAGCCTACATACTCCGCATTTTTCAGAGCATTTTCGGGTTTTAACATAAAGTTGATAAAGGCATAGGCTGCATCTTGGTTTTTCACAGTTTTTGGAATAACCATGTTATCAAACCAGAGATTGCTGGCCTCAGTCGGAACGACATACTTGAGATTAGGATTTTTCTCCAACATCTGGCTGGCTTCTCCTGAGAAGGTCACACCAATAGCAGCATTGTTCTGGATCATGTAACCCTTCATCTCATCCGCCACAATGGCCTTGATATTTGGAGTCAGTTTGTAGAGTTTGTCTACCGTTTCTTCCAACTGCTGAGGATCCTTTGAGTTGAGACTGTAACCGAGTGAGTTAAGCCCGAGTCCCAGCACCTCACGCGCCCCATCAAAGAGCATGATAGAATCCTTGTATTCTGGTTTCCAGAGGTCATCCCAATGCTCAGGCGCCTCATCTATCATGGTTTCATTGTAAACAATTCCCAAGGTCCCCCAGAAATAAGGGATGGAGAATTTATTACCCGGGTCAAAAGACTGGTTGAGGAACTCAGGTCCGATATTTTCAATTCCTTTAATTTTTGAATAATCAAGAGGAACCAAGAGGTCTTCGTCCTTCATCTTGTTAATCATATACTCACTCGGGATAGCAATGTCGTAGGTCGTTCCACCCTGCTTAATCTTGGTATACATGGCTTCATTGGAATCAAAGGTCTCGTACTGGACTTGGATTCCAGTTTCTTCTGTGAATTTCTCCAAGAGTTCGGGATCAATGTAGTCTCCCCAGTTGTAGATAACCAGTTTTTGACTATCTCGACTGTTGATTTTACTGTCTAGATGATGAGCAATCCCCCATAAGACAAGGATAATCGCTACAATTCCTACTAAAAATGAATAGAGTTTTTTCATGCTTGCTCCTCCTTCTCACGTGAGATAAAGTAATAACCTACAACTAGGATAATACTAAAGAGAAAGACGAGGGCAGACAGGGCATTGATTTCTAGCGAAATCCCTTTACGAGCACGAGAGTAAATCTCGACTGACAGGGTTGAAAAGCCATTTCCCGTCACAAAGAAGGTCACGGCAAAGTCATCCAGCGAATAGGTGAAGGCCATGAAATAACCTGCAATGATAGACGGAGTCAGGTACGGTAGCATGATTTCCTTAAACATCTGAAACTGGCTGGCACCAAGGTCATAAGCCGCATGGATCATGTCATCATTCATCTCCTTGAGACGAGGCAAGACCATCAAGACCACGATAGGGATGGAAAAGGCCACGTGGCTAGATAGAACCGTCAAAAAGCCAAGTGAAAACTTAAGCTGTGTAAAGAGAATCAAGAAGCTGGCTCCAATCATAACGTCTGGCGCAACCATCAAAATATTATTAAAAGATAGAAATGCTTCTTGGTATTTCTTACGAGACTGGTAGATGTAAATGGCACCGAAAGTCCCGATAATGGTCGCAATCAAGGCTGATAGAAAGGCCAAGAAAAAGGTTTGGGTGAGAATCAACATGAGACGACCATCACCAAACATGGTTTGAAAATGGCTCAAGCTAAAACCAGTAAAGCTATTCATATCATCCCCTGCATTAAAGGCATAGCCAATCAAGTAAAAGATTGGCAAATAAAGGATGATAAAGACAAAGGATAGGTAGAGATTGGCAAATTTTTTCATCGTTCTCTCCTTTCCTTGGTCACCCACATGGTGATGAACATGGTCAGGATGAGAATCACACCGATGGTTGAACCCATACCGTAGTTGTCATTTGTCAGGAAGTTCTGCTCAATGGCAGTCCCCAAGGTGATAACGCGGTTCCCACCGATCAAACGGGTCAGCATGAAGAGACTCAAGCTAGGGATAAAGACAGACTGAACCCCACTTCGCACACCATTCATAGAGAGAGGGAAGATGACATGACGGAAGGTTTCCCACTTGGTAGCACCGAGGTCATAGCTGGCATTGATGAGATTGTTATCCATATCGTCCAAAACATTGAAGATCGGCAAAATCATAAAGGGAAGCTCGATGTAGCTTGCGACAAAGATAAAGGAGAAATCAGTAAAGAGCAACTGTTGCGAACCGATTCCGATAAATTCCAAGAATTGGTTAATAGAGCCATTTTGACCAAAAATTCCGATAAAGGCATAGGCCTTAAGGAGTAGGTTGATCCAAGTCGGCAGGATAATCAGCATGAGCCAGAGTTGACGGTGCTTGAGACGGGTCAAAAAGAGGGCTGTTGGATAGCTGATGAGCAATGTTACTAAGGTCACAATTCCTGCATAGAGGACTGAGTTGAAGCTCATTTTAAGATAGGTCAAGTTTTGTGACGCAAAGTAGGATTTATAGTTTTCTAAGCTAAATTGGCCTTCAATGTTGAAAAAGGATTGACCGAAAATCAAGACCAAGGGTGCGAGAACAAAGAGGACAATCCAAAGCATGTAGGGCACTACAAAGAGTTTAGAGGTTGTTTTCTTCATCTCTTTCCTCCTCGATCGCGTTAATCAGACCTGCTTCTTGCTCTTCGATTTCTACGTACTCCTCGATACGAGCATCGAACTCTTCTTCGGTTTCGTTGAGACGCATGATGTGGATATCTTCTGGTTCAAAGTCCAGACCGATTTCCTCGCCAACAATGGCCTTACGAGTCGAGTGGATCATCCATTCATTTCCGAGCTCGTCATAGGCGATAATCTCGTAATGAACCCCACGGAAAAGCTGGGTATCAACCTTGACTTGGAGCTTGCCTTCTTCAGGAAGGGTAATGCGCAAGTCCTCTGGACGAATGACAACCTCAACTGGCTCATTTGGCTTCATCCCCCCATCGACCGCTTCGAAGCGTTTGCCGTTAAACTCAACCAAGTAGTCTTCAATCATGGTTCCTGGCAAGATATTGGACTCGCCGATAAAGGTGGCAACAAAGTGGTTGATTGGCTCATCATAGATATCTACAGGTGTTCCAGACTGAACAATCTCTCCATCGTTCATAACGAAAATCCAGTCACTCATAGCCAGGGCTTCCTCCTGATCGTGAGTGACAAAGACAAAGGTAATCCCCAATCGTTGCTGCAGTTCACGCAGTTCGTACTGCATGTCCGTTCGCAATTTCAAGTCCAGCGCTGACAAGGGCTCATCCAACAAGACCACACGGGGTTGGTTGATGATGGCACGGGCAATGGCTACACGCTGACGTTGTCCTCCAGAGAGTTTACGGATGGAACGTTTTTCATAACCTTCCAACTGAACCATCTTGAGCACTTCCGCTACACGTTGCTCGATTTCTTTCTTGTCGATTTTACGCAAGCGGAGCGGAAAGGCAACATTTTCAAACACATTCATATGTGGAAACAAGGCATAGGATTGGAAGACCGTATGGACGTCTCGCTTGTTGGTTGGGATGTCGTTAATCCGTACCCCATCCAGTAAAATATCCCCTGTCGTCGCATCTAGTAAACCTGCAATGATGTTCAGGATGGTTGATTTCCCAGAACCAGATGCGCCTAGTAAGGTATAGAACTTTCCCTCTTCCAACTCAAAGTTAATGTCTTTGAGAACCTTGGTGTTGCTGTCTTCAAAAACTTTAGAGACGTTTTTGAATTCAATAATTGGTTTTTTCAATTCCTCTAAATTCCTTCTTCTTCGTAAATTAACAGATCAGGGCTCTGTCAGACCGCTACTACCTCGTGTAGGAGATTGAACTGCCTACATACATCTTCACTAACGATAGGCTTTCACCCCTTTACAATGGTGGTTATAGCAGCAACTTTTCTACCCCAACCTTATTCTTTCTCACCCAAGATACGAACTTCTCGCTCTAAGGTAACACCTGAGTGTTCCTTGACTTTTTCAATAACAGATTGGATCAAGTCCTCGTAGTCTTTCGCTGTTCCGTCAGCAACATTGATCATGAAACCGGCATGCTTTTCAGATACTTCCACACCACCGATACGATAGCCTTTCAAGCCAGCCTCTGAAATCAACTGTCCTGCAAAATGCCCCACTGGTCGCTTAAAGACTGAACCACAAGATGGGTATTCTAATGGTTGTTTGAGTTCACGTAGGTGCGTCAAGCGGTCCATTTCTTGCTTGATAACCTGATGATTCCCTGGAGATAGGGCAAATTTAGCTGACAAGACAATAGCCCCAGAATCCTGAATAGCTGAATGACGGTAACCAAAAGCCAAGTCCTTGACTGACAAGGTCTCGATTTCCCCTTCCTTGGTCAAAATTTGACAAGACTGCAAGATATGAGCAATCTCTCCTCCATAGGCACCCGCATTCATAAAGACAGCTCCTCCGATGCTTCCAGGAATCCCACAAGCAAACTCAAAACCAGTCAAACTATGACGGAGGGCAATACGTGTTGTTTCGATCAAGTTCGCTCCTGCTTCCGCTTCAATGGTATAGCCATCAACTGAAACGTTATTAAGCTTATCGCACAAGATGACAAAACCACGGATTCCACCTTCACGAACGATGATATTACTAGCATTTCCTAGCACCATCCAAGGAATATTCTCTTGATTGGCAAATTGGACGACACGGGCCATCTCATAGCGATTGCGTGGCAAAACTAGATAATCCGCTCGACCTCCTACCTTGGTATAGGTATAGGTCTTCAAAGGTTCCTTAAAACGAATATCGATTCCTTCTAGGATTTCAAGCATTTTTTCTTTTACTGACATGTCACTCTTCCTTTTTCAAAATTCATTCCATTATACCATTTTTAGAGACATTTGACGACCATAAAAAGAGCTTGTTTTATCCTTACATAAAAAAAGAGGTCTCCCCTCTTTTTATGATTTTTTCCAAAATGTAAATTTTGTCAGCCAGATAAAGACTAAAAGTTCTACGAGAAGAACAAACTCAACTAGAAGCGGATTCGCAATCCAGCCCACTTGAGATAGAGCTGGAGCTAAGTCGAACAAGGCATGTAATCCATAGGCAGCAACGAGATAAATCCATTTCTTTTGACGGACACTTTGATAGACCCAGACAGTAAGGCTAATTTGGAGAACCAGAGCAAGGACACGCTCAACTCCTAGTAGATAGATCTGCCATGCTGATAGAGACTGAACTGTTTCTAATGTACTCTTTGTAAGAAGATTCGCCGCATCAGTATTTGATGACTGTACTAGTGAAAAGAGGATCAAAAGGCTAATCAAACTTCCCATTCCGAGGTAGAGCATCTCTAAGCCTCCATGTCCTAAGCCATAAGCCCAAGCATCTCGATCTTCCAACTTTCTCTTTTTCTCCAACCATTTAAAAAAGACAAAACGGGCCGTCTCTTCAAAGAGGGCAGCCATGGCAATCCCATAAAGGACGTATAAGAAAGGCTGCTCCTGCATGAGCGGAATGGTTCCATCTTTTTGCGGATGGAGTACCAGAAGGTGAACCATCTTCTCTAACACTTGAGAAGAAACAAAAAATGCGATTGCCCCCAAGCCCATCACTGCAAGAGAGATTTTAAACCGTTTTTTGGCATACCAAGTTCCACCTACTAGAATGAGAACTAAAGCGATCATGGTGAGGATAATATGTACTGTCATCTTTTTCTCCTATTCTGACTTATCAATATCTTTCTTCATCTCGTCAACGTTAAATTTGGCAAATAAATACTGGCGATCTTGGACTGGAAAACGTTGGTCCAACTGGTCGACTGCCCCAACCTCGATCATTCCTTCTTTGATAACAAAGTCCATCACATGCCCACCAAAGGTCAAATCATCTGAGATAAAATGCAAATGGTAACCTGCAACACTCACTCCATGGAAAATCTCCGGTGTCCAAAATCCAACAATGGTTCCCGATACATTTTCACGGCTATATTCAGGTTGGTGAGTCGCGACATCTGCAAACTTGGTATCAGGTGTGGATTTGGGAATCATTCGCACATGCATTTGTGAAAATTCACCATGAATCTTGATGGAACGAAAAAGATTTTCCCCATCATAGTAGGATTCAATTCGCTTTTCCAATTCCTTATCTGTCATCTCAAAGCGCTGACGAAAAATCACCTCTGCCTGATGAGGAACCACTGCTGCATAGGGAATAAGAGCATCCGCTGCCACTTCGACGATTTCAGGCGTTTGACCAGATCCCTTGGCTTGATAAGCCTTGCCATCAAGGACAATCAACTCCCCATCAATCGAATCAAGGGTTCCCAAACCGAGGTCACCATGTTCCAGCAATTCTCCTACTGTCATGGTTCCACCATAGAGACCAGCCATTAGGGCACCTAGAGTATTGTATTGAAATAATTTAACCGGTTCCTGCACTTTTCTATCCATTCTCTTTCTTATCTTTTATTCAATGAATCATCATACTTTCTAAGTATACCACATTTGCTACTGGTTGTGAAAGGGAGAAATACTTTTCCCATTGCAAAGGAGGCAAAAAAAAGGTACAATGTAACAAAATCAACGGAGGTCTGGAATGAAGAAAGAAAGTAAATACCAAGCAGTCGTTTCCTTTCTAAAAAAGGGGATCGAATCAGGAAAATTTCCAACAGGTAGCCGTCTTCCCTCCATCCGTCAACTGAGCCAAGACTTCCACTGTAGCAAGGACACTATCCAACGAGCCCTGCTGGAATTACGCCATGAACAATACCTCTATGCCAAACCCCAAAGTGGCTACTATGTTCTAGAACAAGGACAGCACCAAGACTTGGAAATCGAAGTCACTGATGAACATGCCAGTGCCTATGACGACTTCAGAATCTGCGTCAATGAAACCCTAATTGGAAGAGAAAACTATCTCTTCAACTACTATGACAACCAAGAAGGTCTTGAGGAACTGAGACAATCTGTCCATCAACTTCTTTTCAACCAAGCCCTCTACTGCAAACCCGACCAACTGGTTCTAACTTCTGGCACCCAGCAAGCTCTCTTTATCCTTTCTCAGATTGACTTCCCGAGCCAGAGAGCTGAGATTTTGGTCGAACAACCGACTTACCACCGGATGAACCGTCTCTTGGTCGCTCAAGGATTAGCCTACCAGACCATTGAACGCCGTATTGATGGCATTGACCTTGAAGAACTGGAACAACAGTTTAAATCTGGGAAAATCAAGTTTTTCTATACCATTCCTCGCTTCCACTATCCCCTAGGTCATTCCTATTCTGATCAGGAAAAGAAGGCTATTCTGGATCTAGCAAACCAGTATGGTGTATATATCGTCGAGGATGATTATCTAGGTGACTTAGACTCTAAAAAGGGACAAACCTTCCACTATCTGGATACTGAGGATCGGGTCATTTATATCAAGTCCTTCTCAACCAGTCTCTTTCCAGCCCTTCGTATTACCGCTCTCATTCTCCCAAATGCCCTAAAAGAGGCCTTTGTTTCCTACAAAAATATCCTAGACTATGACAGCAATCTCATCATGCAAAAGGCTCTTTCTCTTTATATCGATAGCCAGTTATTTGAAAAAAACCGACTGGCTCGACTGAGCCTTCAAGAGAACTATCAGGCTCAGATAAAGAAAGTGCTTGAAGAAAACACCTGTCCCTTGCCCCACTATCCTCTACACGATGGCCTTCTGCTTGATTTGAGACACTATCCTAAGATTGCCAGTTTGAAACACAGCTCACTCAAACTAGACTTTTTTGAGAAGGCTTATTTGGATGCCTGTCCTTATCAGTTCGCCAAAGTCACTCTTGAAAATCTAGAAGAGCTATTAGAATACATAAAAGCAGAATTGGATTAAAGTCCAACTCTGCTTTTTCTTATTGTTCAACTTCCGTTAGTTTCGCTGCTTTTTCAAGATAGTTTTGATAGGTTCCGTCATCTTTCAGTTTTTGGATAACCTTATCTACTACCGCTTTCAAGTCTGATTGATCCTTCTTGATAGCAACGGCATTGGCTTCGCCATCTTTCATCGTCAAGTTAACAGATGCAACGACAAGGTCTGAGTTTTTACCTGCGTAGCTAAGAGCAACTGGTTCATCCATATGAACAGCATCCACTTTTCCAGCCTGCAACTCATTGACGGCTTCCCCCATATTGGTCAAGGATGTCAATTGGGCATTTGGCAATTGTTCCTTGACCATGGTTTCTGGCACAGTTCCCTTTTGAGCTGCGATATTTGCACTTGCGAGGCTTGAAAGATCCTTGTATTTGTCTAAATCGGCTTTTCTAACCAAGAAGCTCATTTTGTTTTCATAGTAAGGGATAGAAAAGTCAAAGACTTCCTTTCTCTCATCTGTAGCACTAATTCCTGCTATGGCTAAGTCAGCCTTTCCAGTTTGAAGGCTAGTCAAGACATTGTCAAAACTCATACTAGAGATTTCAAGTTTAACCCCAAGCTCGTCTGCAATTGCTTGAGCCATATCAATATCTGCACCAACCACTTGGTTTTTACCATCTACCAAGGCTTGGAATTCAAACGGTGCATAGTCTGGACTGGTCGCAACGACTAGCTTTCCTTTTTGTTTAATAGCTTCCACAGCAGACTGAGAACTACCCGTTCCTGACTGGCAAGCTACCAAAACCATGCTGGCAAGCATGCTACACACAACTAATATCCATTTCTTAAATTTCATAAATAAACGACCTTTCTGTTAATTCTGAATAATTATAACTCTTTTAAAAATAGTTGTCAACCCTTTTAGAGATTTTGATTGTAAAACAATTCTTTTCATAAAAAAAGAAGACTGATTTATTTTAATCAGCCTTTTCTTCTGTATATTTAAACCGTTTCTTATAGTTCGACAATCTTACCTGTTTCAAAGTAAACAACCCATTCACAGATATTTTTTGCGTAGTCTCCAATACGTTCCAAGAAAGAAATGACTTGGAAGTAATCACGGCCTGTAACGATAGCTTCAGGATTTTTCTTAATTTCTTCTGTAGCCAAATCACGGATGCTATCAAAGTAATGGTTGATTTTTTCATCCATAGCCGCTACTTCGTAGGCTTGATCCACAGAACCGTTGAGATAGAGATCTAGAGCCGCTTCAACGAAGTTTTTCACGTCGCGTCCCATCTTTTTGATTTCTTCTTCAACAGAAGGGATACGTTGCTCCCCCTTCATACGAATGGTCGCCTCAGCGATAGACACTGCATGATCTCCCATGCGTTCCACGTCTGACACTGCCTTGAGAACGGTCAAGACGGTACGAAGGTCTTGCGAAACAGGTTGTTGGAGGGCGATCATTTCAAATGATTTCTTTTCCAACTTCACTTCATATTCATTTACTTCTGCATCGTCTTCGATGACTTCTTTTGCCAAATCACGGTCATGCGTAACAAAGGCACGCACTGTACGATTGATCTGCGAGAGCACTTCTTGTCCCATTGCGTAGAACTGGTTGTGCAATTTCTCTAAATCTTCTTCAAATTGAGATCGTAACATCATTCAACTCCTTATCCAAATTTTCCTGTAATATAATCTTCTGTTTCCTTGTTTTGTGGCTCTAGGAACATCTTCTTCGTATCGTTAAACTCGATCAAATCCCCATCTAGGAAAAATCCTGTTTTATCAGAGATACGTGAGGCTTGTTGCATCGAACGCGTTACCAAGAGCATGGTGTATTTATCCTTCAGACCATACAAGGTTTCCTCAATCTTACCTGCAGAAATAGGATCCAAAGCTGATGTTGGTTCATCTAAGAGGATAATTTTCGGACTGGTTGCTAAGACACGAGCAACACAAACACGTTGTTGTTGTCCACCTGAGAGACCAATGGCCGAATCATGCAAACGATCCTTTACTTCATCCCAGATAGAAGCACGTTGCAAGGCCTTTTCTACTGCTTCATCCAAAACATGTTTATCCTTAACCCCATTGATACGCAGCCCATAGACAACATTTTCGTAGATAGACATAGGGAAGGGATTAGGCTGTTGAAAGACCATCCCAATTTCCTTACGCAATTCAACCGTATCGGTGCGGGGACTGTAGATATTGTGACCATTATAGACTACTGATCCTGTTGTTGTCACTTCAGGATTTAGATCGCCCATGCGGTTGATGGCTTTGAGTAGGGTGGACTTTCCTGATCCAGAAGGACCAATCAAGGCTGTTATTTCCTTAGGTTGGAAAGAAAGGGAAACACTATTCAAGGCCTTCTTTTTATTGTAATAAACGGACAGGTCTGACACCTGTAAAATCGCTTCTGACATACCGTTTCCTTTCTAACCAAAGTGTCCTGTTACATAGTCATTGGTTGACTGTAACTTAGCATTTTGGAAAATATTGGATGTTTTATCATACTCAATCAAGTCACCCAAGTAGAAAAATCCAGTGTAGTCACTTGCACGCGCAGCCTGTTGCATACTGTGGGTAACGATGATGATGGTAAAGTCCTTCTTCAATTCCAACATGGTTTCTTCCAGTTGGGCTGTCGCAATCGGATCCAAGGCTGAAGCAGGCTCATCCATCAAGAGGATATCTGGCTTGACAGAGATGGCGCGAGCGATACAGAGACGTTGTTGCTGACCTCCAGAAAGCATCAAGGCTGATTTGTGGAGGTCGTCTTTGACCTGATCCCATAGGGCAGCCTGTCTTAGAGAGGTTTCTACAATTTCATCAAGTACTTTCTTGTCCTTAACTCCTGCACGTTCATGAGCAAAAGTGATGTTGCGGTAAATAGACTTGGCAAATGGATTTGGACGTTGGAAGACCATCCCGATATGCTTGCGCATCTCATAGACATTGATTTCTGGACGGTTAACGTCAATCCCTCGGTAGAGGATTTGGCCTGTGACCTTGGCAATATCAATGGTATCATTCATCCGATTGAGACTGCGAAGATAAGTAGATTTCCCTGATCCAGAAGGGCCAATCAAGGCTGTAATTTTATTTTTTTCAAATTGCATATCGATGCCCTTGATGGATTCATTTTTACCATAGTAAACATGTAAATCCTTAGTAGAGAGGGCCACTTGTTCTTCAGGGAAGGTGATGATATGCTTTTCATCCCAGTTATATTTTGACATGGCTTCTCCTTTAGGCAGCGGTTAATTTCTTGTGTAAATAGCTTCCGAGTTTGCGTGCCCCAAAGTTAAAAATCAAGATAAAGATGAGGAGCACTGCGGCAGAACCAGCAGATACAATGGTAGCATCAGGAATGGTTCCTTCACTGTTGACCTTCCAGATGTGGACAGCCAAGGTTTCTGCTTGACGGAAGATTGAGATAGGGCTGGTAACACTGAGGACATTCCAGTTAGACCAGTCAAGGGCTGGAGCGGATTGTCCTGCCGTATAGATAAGAGCGGCGGCCTCTCCAAAGATACGGCCAGATGCCAAGACAACACCCGTTACGATACCTGGAAGGGCTTCTGGAATGACAACATGAACTACAGTCTCCCAACGAGAAATTCCAAGAGCAAGACCAGCCTCACGTTGTGTATGGTGAACGTGTTTTAAACTGTCCTCAACATTTCGAGTCATCTGAGGGAGGTTAAAGACCGTCAAGGCCAAGGCACCTGAAATGATTGAAAATCCATACTCAAACTGGACTACAAAGATCAAGTAACCAAAGAGACCCACAACGACTGATGGTAGAGAAGACAAAATCTCAATACAGGTACGAATAAAATTGGTCACAGGTCCTTTTTTGGCATATTCAGCGAGGAAAACGCCAGCTCCCATAGACAGGGGAACAGAAATGATCAAGGTAATGACCAAAAGGAAGAAGGAATTGTAGAGCTGAATCCCGATACCCCCACCTGCTTGGTAAGAGGAAGATTTCCCTGTCAAGAAGGACCAAGAGATATGCGGTAACCCTCTCACCAAGATATAGAGAATCAAGGATGCCAAGATGGTCACGATGATACCCGCAATGGTATAGAGGACAGCTGTTGCAAGTTTATCTAATTTCTTAGCGTGCATAGTTTTTCTTTCCTCTTTCTTTCGTAATCAATTTAATCACACTGTTAAAGGCCAAACTCATCAAGAGCAAGACTAAGGCCAGTGACCAAAGAACGTTATTATCAACCGTTCCCATGACGGTATTTCCGATACCCATAGTCAATACAGATGTCAAGGTCGCAGCTGGTGTTGTGAGCGAAGTTGGGATAACTGCTGAGTTTCCGACCACCATCTGAATAGCAAGAGCTTCACCGAAGGCACGCGCCATCCCAAAGACCACTGCTGTGAAAATACCTGAACGTGCTGCTTTCAAGGTCACACGCCAGATGGTTTGCCAACGAGTGGCTCCCATGGCTAAACTAGCTTCACGGTAATGCCGAGGAACAGCACGCAAGCTGTCTGTTGTCATAAAGGTTACAGTTGGTAGGATCATGACAAAGAGAACGAAAATACCTGACAAGATCCCAAAACCAGTTCCACCAAAGATGCTACGAACAAAAGGCACCACAACTTGCAAACCGATAAATCCATAGACGACTGAAGGAATACCGACGAGGAGTTCAATGGCTGGTTGCAAGATTTTTGCACCCTTTGGTGATACTTCTGTCATAAAGACTGCAGCTCCGATAGCGAAGGGTGTTGCGATGAGGGCTGATAAAATCGTCACAATAAAGGAACCCAAAATCATCGGAAGGGCACCAAATTGTTTCCCTGAAGGATTCCAAGTTTGTCCAAAAAGGAAATCAAAGATGTTGACCCCATTGACAAAGAAGGTCGATAAGCCTTTTTGGGCTACAAAAATCAAAATCATGGCCACAATGATGACAATCAAAGAAAGGCAAGTGAAGGTCAAACCTTTACCAAACTTCTCAAGGCGAGAGTTCTTTGAAGGAGAGAGTAATTTTTTAGATAATTCTTCTTGATTCATTATTGACCTCCTTCTACTGCTGTAACGGTACCTGAAGCATCCTTTTGGACTTTCATTTCATTGATAGAGATATAGCCCATGCCCTTAACAATTCCATTTTGGGCTTCATCTGAGAGGACGAAATTCAGGAATTCAGCAGCTAACTCATTTGGCTGACCAAGTGTGTACATATGTTCATAAGACCACAAAGGCCAGTTGTTGGTCGTTACATTTTCAGACGTAGGTTCATACCCATTCAGTTTCATGCTCTTCACGGAGTCATCTACATAGGCAAAAGCTAGATAAGAAATGGCTCCAGGCGTTTGGGATACAATCGACTTGACCATCCCGTTAGAATCCTGTTCTTGGCTCTGCATTGCCGCTTGGCCATTCATAACCACCGTATCAAACGTCGCTCGTGAACCAGAACTTGCTGCTCGGTTGATGATTGAAATGGCCAGGTCTTTGCCCCCAACTTCTTTCCAGTTGGTCACTTCACCAGTAAAGATCTTACGAAGTTGCTCGGTTGTGAGATTTTCAACATCCACTTCTTTGTTTACAATCACTGCAAGACCAGCCACTGCAACCTTGTGGTCTACCAGAGCTGAAGCATCGATTCCTTCTTTTTCCTCTGCAAAGACGTCAGAGTTCCCGATGTCAACTGCTCCAGACTGGACTTGAGATAGTCCTGTACCCGATCCACCACCTTGAACATTGACTGTTTTTCCGATGTTTCTAGAACCAAATTCATCTGCTGCCGCTTCGACAAGAGGCTGAAGAGCTGTTGAACCAACTGCTGTCATGGATTCTCCACGATCAATCCAGCTAGCACATCCTGCTAGAGAACCTGCCATCAAAAGAGCTGCAAGAGACATGACGAGCTTTTTTCTTTTTTTCACTGTTATTCTCCTTGAACATAATGATAAATGTTCTGATTTCTTCCGTTTGTCCTGATCATCCAATTATCATCAATGATTGTCCCGCTTTATTTTATCTAGACATTCTTAGGAGCGGACAATTCCATCGTATAATATAAGTAATAATGAAAGACTATCAGAAAAAACTCATACTTCCACTATAACATAGAATAGGCTCTTTGACTAGCTTTTTCACCTGAATCTGAGCCCTTTTGGATAATAATTTTTCAAAACATTACCCGTTACCTTGGCAAAGCCTAGTCCGTTTCCTTGAACCACAACTTGGTACCAGCCATTTGGTCGAGCTTCAGACAATTGAACGGTCTCACCAGCCACATATTTTACAAAGTCCTCATCATTGATTGCGACACTTTGTTTTACTTGACTTGGTTTCAAGGCTAATCCGAGAGCAAAGCTTGGTTCGAAGCGTTTCTTCTTAAAAGTACCCAGATGGAGCCCATTTCGGGAAATTTTGAGTTTCCCTAGATCAGGTAGCATCTCTGGCAAGAGATAGAGTTGGTCACCAAAAGTTTGCAAGATACCAGTTAGATTGACTCGCAAGTGTTTTTTGGTAAATTCTTGCCACAAAGCCAGTTGCTCACGACTGAGATTGCTCTTGCTAGCTTTGAATTTAGGTACGGGATTTTGTCCCTTAAACTGCAAGTGGGCAACAAACTGACCTTCTCCCTTGAAATGATGAGGATACATCCGCGCCGTTTCAGGAAGATCAATTCCTGCTACCATACCGTTCACATGCTCGACTGGAAGCAGTTCAAAATCATAAGTATCCAGTAACCAGTGGACGATTTCTTCATTTTCCTCAGGTGCCCAGGTACAGGTCGAATAGACCAGACGGCCACCTTCTGCAAGCATGGTGACTGCATCTTCTAAAATTTCTCTTTGGAGACTGGCACATTGGCTAGGATAATCCGTACTCCAATAATCCATTGCATCGGGTTGCTTACGAAACATCCCTTCACCCGAGCAAGGTGCATCAAGGACAATCACATCAAAGTAACCTTTAAAAACCTTGGCCAAGCGGTCAGCAGATTCATTGGTCACAACAACGTTTGTCGCTCCAAATCGCTCCATATTTTCCACTAAAATCTTAGCACGCTTGCTTGAAATTTCGTTGGAGACAAGGACTCCTTGATTAGCTAGATAAGCTGCTAGTTGAGTGGATTTTCCCCCTGGTGCTGCCGCCAAGTCCAAGACCTTCATGCCAGGCCTTGGTTGAGCTACCTGGGCCACCATTTGGGCTGCAGGCTCTTGCGAATAAACAAGACCGGTCGCGTGCTCTGGTGACTTTCCAGAAACCTTACCATAATACCCCCAAGGTGTATTGGGAATAGCATCAGCAAACGATAACTGACTTTCTTTTAAGGGATTGACCCGAAAAGCCGAAACTGCTTCTTGTTTAAAAGAGGCAAGAAAGTCTCTTGCCTCATCTTCTAGTATCGCTTCATATTTTTCAACAAATCCTTCTGGAAATTGCATTTAGTTCTCTTTCCTTTCGTAGATATAAGACTGAATCTCCTCTTGCATCTCGATTGGCACCATCATGACAGGCTGACGCGTTTTAAAATCAGCGGGCTCACCTGATACCGTAAGAAGACGATAACCCAGACTTTCCCCTAAGATACTGGCCGCAGCGTAATCCCATGGCTGCAGGTAGGTAATATAAGTCAGAAGGCGACCCGATAAAACCTTGGCAAAACTAATGGCCGCACTGCCATATACACGGACACCCAACGCTGCTCGCCCCAAATCCGCCAAGCCCCACTCATTGCTTTCAAACATACCTGAGTTACCGGCAACTAAAAATTCTTGAAGAGGTTTCTTTTTAAAAGGCGGTAAGGGCTCATTATTGCGGCAAGGAGGAAAGGCACCACCACCATGGTAACAATCACCTTTCATGACATCATAAATAATACCAAATTTGCCCACACCATTCTCAAAATAAGCCAACATCACGGCAAAATCTTCCTGCT
Source organism: Streptococcus sp. HMSC077F03 (assembly GCF_001812375.1). Classification (GTDB taxonomy): domain Bacteria; phylum Bacillota; class Bacilli; order Lactobacillales; family Streptococcaceae; genus Streptococcus; species Streptococcus oralis_S. The sequence continues at coordinate 9,845 of NZ_KV808752.1, read as the reverse complement.
GGGCGACAAAGTTATTGGTACCGTCAATGGGATCAATCACCCAAACAGAACCTTGACCGACTGCAGCACGTAAACAGCCCTCTTCCGCGCAAATCAAGTCCTCAGGATAAGTGGACTTGATCCGTTCAACCAAGAGTTCCTGGACCTCCTTGTCCAAACGCGTCACCAAGTCTGTAGGTGAAGACTTGCGCTCAACCTGCAAATCTTCTTTCATGTGAGCCAAAATATAGTCAGCAGCTTCCTGCACAATCTGTTTGGCAAATTCAAATTTAGTTTCCAAGAGAAATCTTCCCTTCTCTTTTTTCTTTTGCTAATTGAACTGCATGATAGAAGGAATAACCGCTAGCCGTCTCAAATTCGCGACCTAGACGCTTTTCTTCACTTTTGCTCGGAACGACAGACTTAAATTCCTTATAGGAATCTAGCAGTTTTTTTGCTTCTACCTTATCTTCATAAGCAGCTTCAACATCATTAAAAAAAGAAAGCACTGAAGCAAGTTCTTCAGTGCTCCACGACAAATCTAGTGGGTAACTATACTGTTTGTTCATCTATCCTATACCAGCTCTCAATGTTGCTTCTTTTAATTCTTGTTTACGGTAACTACGAGGGAGAAAAGCACGAATCTCATCTTCATTAAAACCGATCTGCATGCGTTTGGTATCTATAATAATTGGGCGACGCAAAAGACTAGGATATTGCTCAATCAACTGAAGCAACTCCGATACCGAGATACTCTCTACATCAATATCCAATTTTTGAAAAATTTTTGAACGAGTTGAAATGATGTCATCAGTACCATTTTCGGTCAAGGAAAGAATATGTTGTAATTCTTTTCTTGTTAAAGGACTAGTCATAATATTATGCTCTTGAAAGGGCACTTTATGCGTCTCTAACCAAGCCTTTGCCTTACGACATGATGTACAACTCGGTGATAAAAATAGTGTAATCATGCTTTTCTCTTCTTTTATCTATACTTGCTATTTCTATTATACAAAAAAATAAAGCGCTTGACTAGGTATTTTTAGAAAAAAAGCCTATTTTTTCATAGAAAATAGACTGTTTTCTGCAAAAATCTCCTGCTTTGCAAGTTTATCTTTAGGATAACCTAACAATAAATAGGGAGTAGAGCAACTTCTCTCGTTTTTTATTAAAAATACAGAATTTTTTCCACTATTTCCTTGAAGATTTAGCGAGAAGGAAACCAAATATTCCTTCATACAAAGCAAAGAAAAGTAAAAAGGCATGGAGGAAGAAAGTCTCTGGCAAAATCCAAATAACGGGATCCTTTGCTGGATCAAAAAGCCAGGTATCGTCTCCCACAAAGAGAATCTGATGGAAAAGAGTAAAGAATTGCTCAAAACCAATCAACACTCCTACAAGGCCAATGATTAGAGGCAATAGTACTAGAGCTAGGATACTTTTACGATATAGGGGCAAAAAGCCTTTTTTTACAATCTTTCTAACAAAGAAATAGAAACTTGGAAGTGTCACTAGGGCAACTAGCTGAACCAAGTGGAAGAGATTCTTCACCACCGCAAAGTGATGTAGACCTGCCGCTGATGAACGAAAATCTGGCATCTCTAAGACCTGACTAAAGGGATTAGTCAGGTAATTCATCAAGATATGAAAATTGTACTGAATGGTTTCTGGCTTTAGATAGACTCGATCCTCTAAGTTCAGCCACTGAATCTCCATGGGATAGAAAACCCATGCCAGATAAATCGTCAGTAGGATAGACAGGGAGAGGAGAAAGAGCATACTTCCCCAAAAGGTTAGTTTAGTTTTCATCAAAATTCCACTCCGCAAGGCTAGACACCACATGAGTTGGTGCAATTGGTAGGTCAGCCACTTCTTCTGCCTTGGTAAAACCTGTCGTCACCAAGAGAGTTGGAATGCCATTGTCAATTCCTGCTCGGATATCTGTCAGGTAGTTATCCCCGACCATGAGCAATTCTTCTCTTTTCAAGCCCAAGTGCTCAACTGCCTTGTCCATGATAATCGCATTTGGTTTCCCGATATAAACTGGTTTGACCCGTGTTGCTACCTCAAGAAGTGTAATTAGTGAACCAGCACCAGGCAAAAGACCACGTTCCGTCGGGATATTGAGGTCTGGATTGGTTCCGATAAAGTGAGCACCCTTTTGGATAGCTAGGGTTGCTGTGGCAAATTTTTCATAGTCAACTTGCCAGTCCAGTCCAACGACCACATAGGCAGGATTTTCCTTGTCTTCCGCATAACCTGCAGCCTGGATAGCATCCTTGAGTCCTGCTTCTCCGATGACATAGACTGTCTTTTCCAATTCCAAGTCATTCATATAGTCGATGGTTGCCAAGGTTGCCGTGTAGACAGTTGATAAAGGCGTGTTGATATTAAAATTCTTAGCCAACATCTCTTGAACACTCTCAGGAGTTCGGGTTGTATTGTTGGTCACAAAGAGGTAGGGAATTTCTCTTTTTTGTAACTCATGGACAAAAGCCTCTCCTGTCGGAATTCGGTCTTTCCCCTTGTAAATGGTTCCATCTAAATCAATTAAATAACCTTTATAAGTCATATCGTCCTTTCTAATTGCCTTCAATTTCTTGCCAAGTAATCATAGCTTGGGCATTAATCTCGCCATCACTGATAATCTCATGCTTGCTTTCTAGTCCCTTGAGTTCATAAGCTGAAGCAATCATGCCACCCGGTCGCACTTCTTTGACATATTTGAGATTGATTTTCTTTGGAATATACTTGGTCAAAAAATCTGCTCCCATAACCTCAAAAATCCAATCCAGGTATTTACTGTTATTAACATGACCATTCATATCCAAGTCGTAAAAACGAACATGGTAGTCTTTACTGATCGGATCTTCTAGATTTGCATATTTTGGCCCGCGGATGAGTTTTTTATCAAATTCAGACTGGTAAGGCGCAATAATCTCCGGTTCGACAGCATGAACTTTCCGACTGTCCCTGTCCATGAGAACAAAGGTTGCTACCATGCGAATGATTTCTTTACCTGCTTCATCATAGATAGTGAAACGGCGGTAGCAAAAAAGACGATTGTAAGTCAATGCTTCTGTTTCAATCGTAATCTCCTCAGCAAAGCGAGGCAAGCGAACCACGTCAATCGCATAGTCTGTAATAATCCAGACTAGATTGTAGCGCTCCAACACGTCCTTGTCGCTAACTCCCAGTTCAATCGACTGCACACCTGATACCTGCAAGGAGAGCAAAATCACATCTGGAAGTTTGATATGACCGTTCATGTCCGCCATATCAAAAGGAATTTTCATTTTCATTTGATAAGTTAAGCCCATTGTTCTACTCCAAAATAAATCGTTCTGCTACAGTGTCTCCCAAGAAGAGACCTCTCTTTGTCATTCGGACACGATCACCGTCTATCTGCATAAGTCCTTGTTGAACCAAGTCTCTGATGATCTCGCCATAAAGTCTATCAAAGGACCGTCCAAATTTCTCCTCAAATCGCGCCATGGAAACCCCGGATTTTTTCCGGAGACCTAGGAACATTTCTTCTTCCATCTGCTCCCTTTGACTCAGGTGTTCTTCTGTAATCCGAGCATTTCCTGCCTCTACCGCATTGAGATAGTGGCGGATAGGACCGTGGTTTTTATAACGCACCCCGTTCACATAACCCGAAGCACCCGCACCGATACCATAATACTCGGCATTGTCCCAGTACATGAGATTGTGGCGACTTTCAAAGCCTGGCTTGGAGAAATTGGAAATCTCATAATGCTCAAAACCAGATCGCTCCAGTTCTGCGATGATGTACTCAAACATCTCCGCTTCCAGTTCCTCCTTGGGTAGGGGCAACTTCCCTCGTCGCATGCGGTTCATAAAGACCGTATGATTTTCCAAAATCAAGCTATAAAGACTCATATGAGGAATATCAAGCGAGATAGCCTTAGCCATATTTTCCTTGACCTGATCCATAGTTTGACCAGGTAGAGCGTAAATCAAATCGATGGAAATATTGTCAAAACCGACCAGTTTGAGGCGGTCGATATTTTCATAAATATCCTTCTCCAAGTGACTACGCCCGATCTTTTTCAGCATTTTATCATCAAAAGTCTGCACACCCAAGGAAACACGATTGACTGGCGACTGTTTCAAAACCGCAATCTTATCCGCGTCCAAGTCTCCTGGGTTTGCTTCAATCGTCAACTCTTCCAAGACAGACAAGTCTAGATTTTTAGTCAAGCCATCCAGGAGCACTTCTAATTGCGGAGCTGACAAAGCCGTTGGCGTCCCACCTCCAATGTAGAGAGTTCGCAACTTTTGGATATCATAAGAATGAAACTCTTCTAGCAGATGCTCCAGGTAACTATCTACTGGTTGATTCTTGATAAATACTTTTGAAAAGTCGCAATAATAACAAATCTGTGTGCAAAATGGAATATGCACGTAGGCGGACGTTGGTTTTTTCTGCATAGTATTTATTATACCACAAAGACAGGCTTGCAGATAAAAATCACCATCTCCCAAAACCAGAGATGGTGATACCTTATACTTCAGTAATATCGATGATGATTTCTTCTTGGTCTTCAGCAACGTCTGGAGTTGTTGACTGTTCTTGCCACTGCTCCTTGAGATTGTTAAAGGTTTCCTTTGACGCTTCTGTCGCTTGTCGAGCACAGTTTTTAGCTTGGTCAAGGACACTATCAAAAGTGATTTCACCAGATTCTACTTGTTCCTTTGTTTTCAGCACAAAGTCAGTTGCCTGTTCCTTCACTTCTGTTAGTTTTTCACAAACCTGCTCTCTAGCATATTCTGGATCTTCTCTCAAATCATCTAGAAAATCCTGAGCTTGACTACAAACTTGCTTACCCTTGTCACTGGTTAAGAACAAAGCAAGAGCAGCACCTGAAACTGTTCCTAAAAGGATAGAGGATAGTTTTCCCATAAGATTTCTCCTTTTTTATTTTTTGAAAAATTTACTTGCGACACGAAGAGCGGACAAGCCTGCACCTGTTTTGATGGTCTTTGAACCAGCAGATGAAGCTTTTTTGCCTAAAACACGCGCATGTTGGTTGAGATCAGATACTGACTCTGACAAGTCTGCCACCGCCGTAAAGAGTGGATCAATCGTCGCAACTTTGATATTGATATCGTCTGCTAACACATTGACCTTAACCAACAATTCATTGGTCTGATGCAAGGTAACGTTCACATCTGAGCTTAGCGTTTTGATGGTTTTCTCTGTTTCATCAATCATACGACCTGCTTTTTGAATCGTGATTGTCAAATAGACTAAACAGACAATCAAAGCAATCGCAACAAGTATATATGCAACTTCTAACATTTATTTTTCCTCCTCTGTATGATAGAAAGGTGCTTTCTTTCGATTTTGATAAAGTATGATAAAAATACCGAGTCCGATAAGGATAACTGATAACCATTGGGAAACTCGCAGACCAAAGAACATGAGGCTGTCTGTCCGCATTCCTTCGATAATCATACGACCAAAACCATACCAAATCAAGTAGAAAGCAGTGATATGACCACGTCTGATTCCCTTCAATTTTCGTCTAAAAATCAGAATCAAAGCAAATCCAATCAGATTCCAAACCGACTCATATAAGAAGGTCGGCTGACGGTAGCTACCATCAATGTACATCTGGTCACGAATGAAGCCCGGCAAATAATCCAAACTATCTACTGCTGCACCGTAGGCTTCTTGGTTAAAGAAGTTCCCCCAGCGCCCTAAACTCTGGGCAACCATGACGCTCGGTGCTGCAATATCTAAGAAATCCCAAGTATTAATCAGCTTTCTATCTGCAAATATATAAAGGACAATAGCCCCTGCTATCAAACCTCCATAAATGGCCAAACCACCATTCCAGATGGCGATGATTTCACCTGGATTTTGCAGATAATAATCTAAGCGAAAGAGTACGTAGTATAGTCTAGCACCTAAAATAGCTACCGGAAAAGCAATCAGGATAAAATCCAAAATATCATCTGATAGAATTTTCTTTTTAGGAGCTTCTTTCATAGCAAGATAGACTGCCAGAACCAGACCAGCTACAATACACAAAGCATACCAACGAATAGCAAAGGGGCCAATTTCAAATGCGACTGGATTAATCATGTTTCACCTCATTTTGAGCGATTAGATTTGTCAAGCGTTCTTCAAATAAACGTGTCGCATCAAAGCCCATTTCTTTAGCGCGGTAGTTCATGGCAGCCGCCTCAATAACAACGGAGATATTGCGTCCTGTTTTTACTGGGATGCGGATACGCGGAATCGTTACACCAGAAACTTCGAGTTCTTCGGCATTGTTTCCAAGACGATCAAAGGTCTTATGTGTATCATAATTTTCCAAATAAACTGCTAGCTGAACTTGTGAAGAATCTTTTACAGCACTCGCACCATAAAGACTCATGATATCGATAATCCCAACTCCACGAATCTCAAGCAAATGCTTCAAGATTTCAGCAGGTTCGCCCCAAAGAGTCATCTCATCCTTAGAATAAATATCTACACGATCGTCTGCTACTAGACGGTGTCCACGCTTCACAAGCTCAAGACCTGTCTCACTCTTACCGATACCGCTATCTCCTTGGATCAAGACACCCATGCCATAGATATCCATCAAGACACCATGCACGCTAGTACGTTTAGCCAAACGGGAATCAAGGTAGCTAGAAAGTTCTCCAGATAAACGACTGGTTGCTGTTCGACTGGTTAAAATCGCAATCTTGCATTCTCTAGCAGCCCTCAACATTTCCTCTGGCACTACCAGACCACGAGCCACGATAACAGCAGGTGTTTCAGGTAGAAACATTTTCTTCAAAACTTGATAACGGTTCTGGGCAGGCATGGCAACTAAATAGGACCACTCCTTCATCCCTAACAGCTGAATCCGTTCTGGTGTATAGTAATCAAAATAGCCCGTCATTTCAAGACCAGGTCTCATAATGTCCGCAGTATTGATTTCTTTTTCAAGTAATTCGCCTTCACCATAGACAATATCTAGTCTGAGTTTTTCAATGACATCTCTTACTAAAACCGACATAATTTCCTCCTTCAATCGAGTTCTCCCTACTATTATATCAGATTGTAGGTGGAAGTTTCCTTTTTTTGCAGGATTTACAGTATTTATTTGATGTTGCTTGGAAAAAGATTTGACTAGGAAGTCTTTTCGTACTCTTTTAAATCAACCGAGACAAATCTACTGCAAATCGGTCAACGTCTATCACCAAGTCCCTTCCAGATTTTTCTAAGTAAATCCTTGGAAGACCTTTTGTTAACATTCTGTTTGCATCAGCCATATCTTGAGGATAGGTATAGAACTGTTGACCTTTTGAAAACTGATTTTGGACTTGCCATTCTTCAAACTCCTTCAAAAAAGTCTTATGAGACGGCATACTGACTTCTTCAAACAAGGAATGGTCAAACAATCGTACCAAACGATATAGACCATGGATCTCATCCGCAAAGCACTTATCAATCTTTTCATAGGGGTAACCTCGTCTCTGATAAGCTTGGCATAAGTTTTGTAAGGACTCGCTTAATGCAACTGCATCTTTTTTTGCCAAACTTATAAAATACCGAACAGAAAATTCTTCCATACCAGTTCGTTTTTTCTTCCCTAAAAACTGTTGTGCACGCAAGAGCGACTCGGATAATCTTTCTTCATCTTGATAATAAAGAGCGTATAAAAGATTCATCACATTTTCTGGATAATAGGTTCCTTTCAACAAGGGTAAATCTTTGGGGACGAATGATGGAATGGCTGAAAAATCGTTACAAGCAAAAGAGGTAAACAAGCCTTTCAAAATTCCATCTGTGTAAATAGTTCCACTTGCCAACAAACCGCCTCTCATCAACTCAGTTCTTCCTGTTTGCCATAGCGCGTTGTTTAACTGTGTATAATCCCCATCTAAAAACGCCGCATAATAGGCAAAATATTGAATATCATCTAGTAATAAGCTACTGTACAATTTTACCCTTAAAACCTTGTCAGACAATACTTTTGAATCGGTCAAATACTTTTCAAAAATTCTTTGGTTTGACTCTTCAAATTCCTTCCAATCTATCGGATCAGCACAATAACCCCAATCTTCCAAGTGATTTTCACGCATCTTTTGATATTCTTTTATATACTCTTTCATAAGAATTTGTTCCTCTAAATACTATGCAAAAAAAGACTAGACAAGTCTAGCCTTTCATTTCAAATTAGAATTTTTTACGTTTACGAGCTGCTTCTGATTTACGTTTACGTTTTACAGAAGGTTTTTCATAGAATTCACGTTTGCGTGTTTCTTGAAGAGTACCAGCTTTAGTAACCGCACGTTTAAAACGACGAAGTGCATCGTCAAGAGATTCATTCTTACGTACTACTGTTTTAGACATTTTTTTCACTCCCTTCAAGTTCAAGATCTATTCCATTTTACACGCAAAATGAATATTTGTCAAGGGAAAACTGACATAAACTTATATTATCTTCCCTTTTCTTTTTAAAAGGGACAACGTATTAGAATAGATGTCATAATAGCGAAAAAAATTATTTTAATCCTGTTCAGAAACAACTTTTATTTCTTTATCATTTACAATAACAGCTTGTGAATTGTTCATTCGCATTAAGTCGAGCTGATTTTTATAGGTTTCAAAGGTCTTCTTGCTACTATCAGTAAAAGGCTCCTCACCATAATGTGGAAGGATGTAAAACTCCACTTCATTCAATCCCGTTGTATCCGATAACTCTTTCGCTACCGTCTTGTCATCCATGAGCTTATTGTAGTCAACATCCTTGGCGGTAATGATAGCCCCTGCTGATTCTCCCACATAGATCAGCCCATCTCTTATTTGTTCTTTGATAAGAGATAGGAGTTGCTTTTTCTTTAATTCTTGTAATAAATAAAAGGTATTCCCGCCAGAGATATAAAGAATCTTGCTTTGGAAAATCTTTGCCTGTGCAGTTTCTCGATCACAAGAAGCAATATCTAGAACCTCTATCTCAAATCCTAAATCTTTGAATGTTTGCTGAGCCTCATCGATATAGGCAGTATAATCCTCTTTGTTCCCAGCGGTAGGAATAAATAAAACCTTGTTTTCTAGATTCTTTTCCTTTGCATAATCGCTAAAAAGCTTTTTGACTCCAGCAAAGTATGAACATAAAAATAATTGTTTCATGACTGTCCCTCCATTAATGTTTAACAATTTTATAAAGAAGCCACGATTCCTTTCTTTGACTAGTTACGAGCTCAAACCCTATTAACAATAAGAATCGTCTAAATACTTCTTCGCTTTGCACCTCTGGTAAAAAGTAAGATAACTTGTTATACTCACAAGCTAGTAAGAGTATCCCGTCTGATTTGAGTATCCTTCAAAGTTCCATAAAAGAAGCCTCTAGGTCCTGCCAATGAAAATGAGTTTGAAAGGCTGTGATTAAATCAAAACTTCGAGCCCCCTCTGAATAACTTTATTATACCACTTTAGCAGGATAGTGAACAATTGAGGCAAAATAATTAGACGATTTTCAAATCAATTACCAAAAAGAGAGAACCAATTGGTTCTCTCTTTCTGTTAGACTGACATCTTCTTAGATAGCAATGAATGTAATCATTTCAATCAAGTATCTAAAACAACTTACTAGATGACTTTCACCACTAATTATTCTTCCTCAGATTTTTTTCTTTGAGCTAGAGAAATTAATCCCATACCTGATAAAGCAGCCAATAGACCAGCTGTCAAGTGAGATGTCTCCTCAGAACCCGTATTTGGAAGAGTTTTAGTAGTTCTTTCTTCTGTAATACCTTGTTGTTCTGGATTTTCAATCACAGGAAGTTCTACTACTGTTGGAATATAGAATCCTGAAATGATATTTCCATTGCGA
>NZ_KV808751.1:0-355 GCF_001812375.1 Streptococcus sp. HMSC077F03 | reverse complement strand
TTGTACTCTCAAGATTTAAGTAACTGTACAACTGGGGCAGATATGTTGTTTACTCGTTTAGGGTTTTTGTACTCTCAAGATTTAAGTAACTGTACAACTAAATTAGTATCATGAAGAATAGCAGAGCGGTTTTTGTACTCTCAAGATTTAAGTAACTGTACAACCAGCAGAAACGGCGTATTTTGTGCCAACTGTTTTTGTACTCTCAAGATTTAAGTAACTGTACAACATAAAAAGAAATGTTGATGATGTGAACCACGTTTTTGTACTCTCAAGATTTAAGTAACTGTACAACTCAATGGAATTTCAGGCTCTCGTCCAACCGGTTTTTGTACTCTCAAGATTTAAGTAACTG
>NZ_KV808750.1:0-9845 GCF_001812375.1 Streptococcus sp. HMSC077F03 | reverse complement strand
AAAAACTAAATGTTTTTCATATAGTTTTCATTGTTTTAATAGTTTAAAGTCAATCTTATTTTTCTCTAATAGAAAATAATGAAAAAGTAGGTTTAGAAAGAGGTAAGTATCTATGTCTTCTCATAAAAAAGTGTCACTCTCTGAGATCAACCAATCTATTGAAACTCCTAATAACAATCATTTTTGGCAAAATCTAAAAGCATTTTTAGGACCTGGAGCCCTTGTAGCAGTTGGTTATATGGATCCTGGAAACTGGATTACCAGTGTGGTTGGTGGTGCTTCCTACAAATATAGTCTCTTATTTGTTATTTTGATTTCATCCATCATTGCCATGCAACTACAACAGATGGCTGGAAAGCTCGGTATCGTAACTAAGATGGACCTAGCACAGGCAACTGCACATCATGCTCCCAAGTGGCTTCGTTATAGTTTATGGGTGATTTTAGAATTAGCTTTAATGGCGACCGACTTAGCTGAGGTTCTAGGCTCAGCGATTGCCTTAAATCTTTTATTTAAAATACCAATTATGGTCGCTATCCTCTTAACCGTTTTAGACGTATTTCTTTTGTTGTTGTTGATGAAATTTGGCTTCAAAAAAATTGAAGCCATTGTTACGACCCTTATTTTAACCATATTAGCCATCTTTACCTATCTGGTGGCTTTATCCAATCCAAGTATTCAGGGTATTTTGGGTGGTTATTTACCGACTCCAACATTATTTGAAACACCATTACCAGGTCATGAAAGCCAATTGACTTTGGCTCTAGGAATTGTGGGAGCGACAGTCATGCCCCATAATCTCTATCTTCATTCATCCCTATCCCAAACAAGGAAAATCAATCACAAAGATAAGAAGGATGTTCGAAAAGCCGTTCGTTTTATGACCTGGGATTCAAATCTTCAGTTGTCCCTCGCCTTTATTGTCAATTCCTTACTGCTCATTTTAGGGGCCTCTCTCTTTTTTGGTCATGCATCTGAAATTTCAGCTTTCTCCCAAATGTACAATGCTTTACAGGATTCGACAATAGCAGGAGCTATAGCTAGCTCAACTCTGTCAACTTTGTTTGCTTTAGCCCTTTTAGCAAGTGGTCAAAATTCGACCATTACAGGTACTTTGACAGGACAGATTGTCATGGAAGGTTTCTTGCATCTGAAATTGCCTCAGTGGATTATCCGTATCGGTACCCGTATTTTTGCATTGCTTCCTGTGATTGTTGTTGCCGTTTTGTTTGGATATCAAGAAAAAACCTTGGATCAGTTATTGGTCTATTCACAGGTCTTTTTGTCAATTGCTCTTCCGTTTTCAATCTTCCCCTTAATTTATCTGACCTCTAAGAAGTCACTGATGGGAGAATTCACCAATGCCAAGTGGAACACAATCCTAGGTTACGCAGTTTCCATTATCTTAACCATTCTCAATATCAAACTTCTTTTTGATATTTTTTAAACTTGTTCAAATTAGTTTTCGGTACTAGCTTGAAGCTTGATATTGAGATAATAGCAGTGGTTGGTTCATAAAAACATAAAAAGAAGTAAAAAAAAAGAACAGTGGTAACTGTTCTTTTTATGATTATTTGAGACCGTATTTTTTGTTGAAACGATCCACGCGTCCATCTGCTTGAGTGAACTTTTGACGTCCAGTGTAGAATGGGTGTGAGTCTGATGAAATTTCCACACGGATCAATGGGTAAGTTTCGCCTTCGAACTCAACAGTTTCGTTAGAGCGTTTAGTTGAACCGCTAAGGAATTTGTAACCAGTAGTTGTGTCCATGAAGACAACTGGGCGATATTCTGGATGGATATCTTTTTTCATTTTGCAATATTTCCTTTCTGCCATGGTCTCTTTGCGAGCCATAGATTGTTACCTTACTAGTCTATCAGATTCTGGTAAGTTTGGCAAGTCTTTTCCCTGATTTTATTAAAAATATCGATAAAAATCACCCCAGTTTTTACTGAGGTGATAGGGAGAAGAATTATTGGTCCGCCTGACTTGGATCTTTTTGTTCTTCTTTCTCTTCATTTTTAGATTCAGTTGATTCTTCTTCAGCTGTTTCTTTTACTGTTTCACTTTCTTCAAAATTCTTATTTTCAGTAGTTTCTTCTTCAGCTAGTTCAGTTTCAACTGGTCCTTCTTTAACAGGTTCTTCATTTTCAGTTTCAGCTTCGACATGAGCTGGTTCTGTAGCTTCTTCATTTTGCTCAGACTCCTTTTCTACGGTCTCTGTTTTTTCAGCTGTAGTTTCTTCTTTTTTATGTTCTTGAGATTCTTTTTTGATTTCTTCGACTGCAGTTTTAACGGTAGAGCTTGTTACACGTCCGACAGTTTGAGCAAAATCTTTACCAGATTCAGCTAATTCAGTAAATAACTCTTTCGTAATTTTACCACCTGACATTGCCAAGAGACCAGTTACAACTAGTGCAATGCTAGCAAGAAGAGCTAAAATCAAACCAAAGCCGATTGAAATGCCATATCCACCAAAGTTAGACATGTACTTATTTACATTAAAGAGACTATTTAGTGTGACGAGAGTTGCAATTGCACCCGCAACAATGACACCAATTGAGAACCCTTTAGGCATTGCTTTATTCATGTTATTCAAGCACGCAAGAACAATAGACACAATAGCCGCGATAATGACAAACCACCCATCTCCTTGGTAACCATTCACACTATAGGACCCAAAAGAACCTGCATTTAAACTAGCCCATGGCAAGAGTGAACCAAGGATGGCTACTCCAGCAGAAATGAGAATATACAAACGATTTTTTTCCATTATTATGTCTCCTTTTATTCAGTTTGATTTATTATACCATAAACTGAGGTACAAAGAAACCGTATATTTTAAGAATCTAGCATAGAAAAGGCCAAGAAAATTCTTCTTAGCCTTGGTGCATCTGTAGAGCCTCTTTCAGCTCTTTGTATATTTGTTCGTTTTCTTCTAGACTATAGGAATTGGCGCCACTGGCTAATGGATGCCCTCCCCCGTCGTGTCGTTTGGCTATCTCATTGATAGGAGTGATTTTACTGCGCATACGTACACGGAAGTGACCATCAGCTTGTTCAACAAAGATAGCCCAAGCCTTAACGGTATCAATTCGACCAGGTGCTCCGACAATCGCAGCCGTTTCAGCATCCGTAACCTTATATTTTTCCAAGATGTCTTGAGTAAGAAGAACGCGTGCAGCCCCATTCTCATCAACTTCTAAGTGATCATAAACATATCCTTGCAATTTTGCAATCTTGAAGCTCATGGTATCCATTTGACGAGACAGTCTAGCAAAGTCAAAATCAATTTCTCGGAGCTGGCCAGCTATTCTAAAGGTTCGAGCACTAGTTGACGGGTAGAGAAAACGCCCTGTGTCCCCGACAATTCCTGCATAGAGAAGTCGTGCCGCTTCACTAGACAAAGCTAGCTGATTTTCTTGAGCAAATAATGCAATCATCTCACTGGCACTGCTTGAACTTGTATCCACCCAAGATAGGTCACCGTAGATATCATCATTTGGATGGTGATCGATTTTGATGGTGAAAGCAGCTTGTTCGTAGCGTTTATCATCGATACGAGGACGATTCGCTGTATCACAAATAATAGCAAGAGCTCCTTGGTAGACACTGTCTGGGACAGTATCCATTTCCGCCATCCAAGTAAGAGTTGGTTCGTTATAACCGACTGCTTTGATGGTCTTTTCTGGAAAATGGTGTGTGAGAAGAGCTTTCAAGCCCACTTGACTCCCTAAGGCATCTGGATCTGGTTTCATATGACGGTGAATGATAATGGTATCGTATTCTTTGATTTTCTCTAAAATTTGCTGGCAAATTTCCATAAATAACCTCAATTCTTTCTCATTTCATTGTAGCACAAGAATTTTTATTTTTAAAATGAAAAAGATATGATATAATGGAGAAAGATAAATTGAGGAGGACGATATGGCATTAGCAAAAATTGTATTTGCCAGTATGACCGGTAATACCGAAGAAATTGCAGATATTGTAGCAGACAAATTGCGTGACTTGGGCTTGGATGTCGATGTGGATGAATGTACGACTGTTGACGCTTCAGACTTCTTGGAGGCAGACATCGCAATCGTTGCGACTTATACTTATGGAGACGGAGAATTGCCAGATGAGATGATGGACTTCTACGAAGACCTAGCAGATCTCAACTTGAATGGCAAAATCTATGGAGTGGTCGGTTCAGGAGATACCTTCTACGACGAATTCTGTAAAGCTGTTGATGACTTTGATCGTGTATTTGTCGCGACAGGAGCAGAAAAAGGTTCAGCGTGTGTTAAAGTGGACCTCTCTGCCGAAGAAGAAGACATCGAACGTTTGGAACAATTCGCAGAAGAATTGGCTGCAAAAGTAGGATAAGAATCAAACTGCGCTGACTGGAAGAAGTCAGTGCGTTTTTTTATTAATTATTTTGGGATTTTACTAGCCTATTTGGTAGCTTTTTGATACAATAATTCAAATAAAGGAGGAGACTGTATGAACTTAGATATTATTCGGCAAGAAATTGATCAAATCGACGACCAAATCGTTAAGCTCCTAGAAGAACGAATGCATTTGGTTGAGGGAGTAGTTGCCTATAAGAAAGCCTCAGGAAAACCTATTTTAGATACTAAGAGAGAAGAAGTTATTTTTGAGAAAGTCAAAAATCGAGTAGAAGATAAGCGCTATCAGGAGACCATTGTTGCAACTTTTTCAGACATACTCAAACGTTCGCGTGATTATCAGGATCAAAACATTAAATGAAAAAAGAACAATTTTATCCGCTAGGGATTTTTCTAGCTGCAATGGTGGGAGGCCTTGCCCGCTATCTCATTTCCACTTGGTTACCAGCTAGCCCAGACTTTCCTTGGGGGACCCTTCTCGTCAACTATCTGGGAATATTCTGCTTGGTCTATCTGGTAAAAGGCTATCTGGCCTATAAGGGAACCAGCAAAGGCTTGGTTTTGGCGCTGGGGACGGGATTTTGTGGTGGCTTGACAACTTTTTCTAGCCTAATGCTTGATGCAGTAAAACTGCTTGATACCGGGCGTTATTTGAGCTTGGTAATCTACCTAGTATTGAGTATTGGCGGAGGGCTTTTATTTGCTTATTGTCTAGGGAGGAAGAAATGGTAGTATTTTATCTAGCGCTTGCTTGTGGACTGGGTGCCCTTGTCCGTTATTTCTTTTCCCGCTATAATCAAGCTTCTAAATTGCCTCTAGGAACTCTCATAGCCAATCTTCTCGGTTGTTTTTTGATTGGCTTGCTTTACAGCCATGTTGAGTCTAAGGAAGTCTATGCTATCCTAGCGACAGGTTTTTGTGGAGGATTAACGACATTTTCAACCTTGAATGACGAGCTGCAAAGACTGTTAAGTGACAAGAAGGTATTTTATAGCTATTTCCTCTTAACTTACTTAGGAGGTTTAGTAGCGATTTTTTTAGGAATTCTGCTATAAATTTCTTTACTTTTTTGTGGAAATTTGGTAAACTGTATCTTGTGTGTAATGGACATACAAAAATACAGTTTATCCGCTGAGGAAGGTTCCTCAAGATTGACAAAGATAGGAGAAAAAAATGAATCCATTAATCCAAAGCTTGACTGAAGGTCAACTTCGTACAGATATCCCATCATTCCGTCCTGGTGACACTGTTCGTGTACACGCGAAAGTTGTCGAAGGAAACCGTGAACGTATCCAGATTTTTGAAGGTGTTGTTATTGCACGTAAAGGTGCTGGCATCTCAGAAAACTACACAGTTCGCAAAATCTCTAACGGTGTAGGTGTTGAGCGTATCTTCCCAATCCACACTCCACGTGTTGAAAAGATTGAAGTTGTTCGTTACGGTAAAGTACGTCGTGCGAAATTGTACTACTTGCGTGCTCTTCAAGGTAAAGCAGCTCGTATCAAAGAAATCCGTCGTTAATTCGACTAAAAAACTCTGCTCACCCAGCAGGGTTTTTCTCTAGCTCCCTTAGTTCAATGGATATAACAACTCCCTCCTAAGGAGTAGTTGCAGGTTCGATTCCTGCAGGGGGCATAGAAACTATTGATTTTTATGTAGAAATCACTCAAGTTAAATACAACTCCAAGGCGTGAGATCACGCTTTTTTGTTTTTTATCAATGATCAAAACGTGAGAATTTGCATATAATTATAAAAAGATAGGATATTTTAGTTAATTGCATATAATGATTTGATTTTTTAGGAAGTAAGGAGTAAAATTTAATTAATATGATGATTAGTTAGGAGTATAATTATGAATGGTTTAGTTTTAGGATTGGATATCGGTATTGCCTCCGTAGGAGTGGGAATTCTAGAAAAAAATTCTGGAAAGATTGTTCATGCTAGTTCACGAATTTTTCCTGCTGCAACTGCTGACAATAATGTTGAA
The DNA here is from genome assembly GCF_001812375.1 of Streptococcus sp. HMSC077F03. Classification (GTDB taxonomy): domain Bacteria; phylum Bacillota; class Bacilli; order Lactobacillales; family Streptococcaceae; genus Streptococcus; species Streptococcus oralis_S. The sequence goes on along the minus strand of NZ_KV808750.1, from coordinate 3,462 downwards.
AGAAGAAAAAATAGACAGGCTCGACGATTACATCGTAGAAAAAAACACCGTGGTGTTCGGCTTAAGGATCTATTTGAAGACTATGGTTTGTTAACTGATTTTTCTAAGGTATCCATTAATCTTAATCCATATCGACTTCGTGTAGATGGATTGGATCAGCAACTAACGAATGAAGAGCTGTTCATAGCTTTAAAGAACATTGTTAAGAGACGTGGTATTAGCTATTTGGATGATGCTTCTGAGGATGGGGGTACAGTATCGTCTGATTATGGTAAGGCAGTTGAAGAAAATAGAAAATTACTTGCTGAAAAGACACCTGGTCAAATCCAACTAGAGCGTTTTGAAAAATATGGTCAATTAAGGGGAGATTTCACTGTTGTGGAAAATGGTGAGAAATGCCGATTGATCAATGTTTTTTCAACATCTGCGTATAAAAAGGAAGCTGAAAGAATTTTAAGAAAACAGCAAGACTTTAATAATCAGATTACGGATGAATTTATAGAGGATTATCTAAAAATCCTTACAGGGAAAAGAAAATATTATCATGGACCAGGAAATGAAAAATCACGGACGGATTATGGACGGTATACTACTCATAAAGACTCTAAAGGGGAGTACGTAACATTAGATAATATTTTTGGTGTTTTAATTGGTAAATGTACATTTTATCCTAATGAATACAGAGCTTCTAAAGCTTCCTATACTGCTCAAGAGTTTAACTTGCTAAATGATCTAAATAATTTAACAGTTCCTACAGAGACTAAGAAACTGAGTGAGGAACAAAAGAAAACAATCATTGAATATGCAAAGTCGGCGAAAACATTAGGGGCTTCAACCTTATTGAAATACATTGCTAAAATGATTGATACTTCAGTAGATCAGATACGTGGTTATCGAGTTGATGTAAACAATAAACCTGAAATACATACTTTTGAAGTCTATCGAAAAATGCAATCGCTAGAAACAATTTCAGTTGGGGAATTGTCTAGAAATGTTCTAGATGAGCTTGCACATATTTTAACTCTAAATACTGAACGAGAAGGTATAGAAGAAGCGATTAACACAAAGTTAAAAGATTCTTTTAGTCAAGATCAAGTACTTGAATTGGTTCAATTTAGAAAAAATAATAGCAGTCTATTTAGTAAGGGATGGCATAATTTTTCCCTTAAACTCATGATGGAATTGATACCAGAACTCTATGAAACTTCAGAAGAGCAAATGACAATTCTAACACGATTGGGGAAACAAAAATCTAAAGAAACATCAAAAAGAACCAAGTATATTGATGAAAAAGAATTAACAGAAGAAATTTATAACCCTGTAGTAGCAAAATCCGTCAGACAAGCTATAAAAATAATCAACGAAGCAACTAAAAAACATGGTATCTTTGATAATATCGTTATCGAAATGGCGCGTGAAAATAACGAAGAAGACGCTAAGAAAGATTATATAAAACGTCAAAAGGCAAACCAAGATGAGAAATATGCGGCTATGGAAAAAGCGGCGTTTCAATACAATGGGAAAAAAGAGTTGCCAGATAGTATTTTTCATGGGCATAAGGAATTGGCTACTAAGATTCGTTTATGGCACCAGCAGGGAGAGAAGTGTCTCTATACTGGGAAGAATATTCCAATTTCAGATTTAATTCACAATCAGTACATGTACGAAATTGACCATATTTTACCTCTATCTTTATCGTTTGACGATAGTCTATCTAATAAAGTATTGGTTCTAGCTACAGCAAACCAAGAAAAAGGCCAACGTACTCCGTTTCAGGCTTTAGATAGTATGGATGATGCCTGGTCCTACCGTGAGTTTAAATCTTATGTAAAAGAGTCTAAATTATTAGGTAATAAAAAGAAAGAGTACCTTTTAACGGAAGAAGATATTAGTAAAATTGAAGTGAAGCAGAAATTCATCGAACGAAATTTGGTTGATACTCGATATTCCTCTCGCGTTGTTTTAAATGCTCTACAAGATTTTTATAAAGCTCATAAATTCGATACAACTATTTCGGTGGTACGTGGACAATTTACCTCTCAGCTAAGAAGAAAGTGGAGACTTGAAAAGTCTCGTGAGACTTACCATCATCATGCTGTTGATGCCTTAATTATTGCCGCTTCGAGTCAATTAAGATTATGGAAAAAACAGAATAATCCTCTGATTGCTTATAAAGAAGGACAGTTTGTTGATTCAGAGACTGGAGAAATTATTTCATTAAGTGATGATGAATACAAAGAGTTAGTGTTTAAAGCTCCTTATGACCATTTTGTTGATACATTAAGTAGCAAGACATTTGAGGATAGTATTCTATTTTCTTATCAAGTAGATTCAAAATTTAATCGAAAAATTTCAGATGCTACAATTTATGCAACAAGAAAAGCAAAGTTGGATAAAGAGAAAAAAGAATACACTTATACTTTGGGAAAAATTAAAGATATCTATTCTTTAGGGACTAAAACCCCTTCTAAAACTGGGTTCTATAAGTTTTTAGATTTATACAATAAGGATAAATCCCAATTTTTAATGTTTCAGAAAGATAGAAAAACTTGGGATGAAGTAATCGAGAAGATAATAGAACAATATCGACCATTTAAAGAATACGATAAAACTGGAAAATTAGTCGATTTTAATCCATTTGAGAAATATAGACAAGAAAATGGGCCAATCCGTAAGTACAGTAAAAAAGGCAATGGTCCAGAAATTAAAAGTCTTAAATACTATGATAATAAACTAGGTAATCACATTGATATCACACCAGATGGTAGTGATAATCAAGTGGTTCTTCAGTCACTTAAGCCTTGGAGGACAGATGTATATTTTAATCATCAGACTAAAAAATATGAATTGATGGGTTTGAAATATTCTGATTTATCTTTTGAAAAAGGTAGTGGGAAATATAGTATTTCTATTGAGAAGTATAATTCTATAAAGATAATCGAAGGTGTTGATGAACAGTCTGAATTTAAGTTTACTTTATATAAAAATGATTTAATTTTAATAAAGGATGTTGAAAAAGGTCAAGAACAATTGTTTAGATTTTTATCTAGAAATAATAAAGGAAAACAGCAAGTTCAATTAAAACCATTGAATAAATCAGATTTTGAAAAAGGTGAAAAATTGATTGATATTTTTGACACTGTTCCGAACAGTACAACACAATGTGTAAAGGGATTAAATAAATCAAATATCTCCATTTTTAAAGTTAAAACAGATGTTTTAGGTAATAAACATTTCATCAAAAAAGAGGGTGACGAACCAAAACTCAAATTTAAAAAATAATTTTAAAAAGAGTTGCAAATGCTTTTACAATGTATTATAATAGTAATTGTAAGGGACGCCTTGCACAGTTACTTAAATCTTGCAGAAGCTACAAAGATAAGGCTTCATGCCGAATTCAACACCCTGTCATTTATGGCGGGGTGTTTTCGTTATGTGACTACTAGTCCGTCTCGCTCCGCA
>NZ_KV808749.1:0-14298 GCF_001812375.1 Streptococcus sp. HMSC077F03 | reverse complement strand
TTTTTTCATTATTTTTCTTAAGGCACCTTAATTATAAAAAATATGATAAAAACTTAAGAAAATTCAACAAAATTTTAGGGAAAGTCAGAATAAGTCTACTCATTAACGATAATGATAAATCTATTGATAAACTTTGACATTTAATAGTGAACTGTAACTATTATTTCTAACTCGATTTCTCTATAAAAGAGGAAAAACCAGCGTCTTTTGACGCTGGATAAAAGCTACTTAGATCATTTAACAAGAAACTAAATTGCTTCTGTAACGAAGCTACGGCTTTCAAGTACCTTAAGCATGGCATTAGCTGTATCTAGGGCTGTAAAGAGTGGTACACCATGTTCGATAGCTGAACGGCGGATTTGTTCACCATCTTCATCAGCAGTTCGTTTGGTTCCGACAGTATTGATGATCGCTTGGATTTTCCCTTTACGAACAAAGCTTGGAATATCCTGATCATCATCACCAATCTTACCAACAGGTTGGGCTTGAAGTCCATGACTAGCAAAGAAAGCAGCTGTCCCTTCTGTTGCAAGGATACCGTAGCCAATATTTTGGAAACGACGAGCCAAGTCCAAGGCTTCATCTTTGGCATCATCAGCGATGGTAAAGACAACATTTCCAAAGGTTGGCAAGTGCAGGTAAGAAGCTTCAAAAGCCTTATAGAGAGCTTTTTCCAAAGTAGTATCAGAACCCATAACTTCCCCTGTTGACTTCATTTCAGGACCTAACAAGCTGTCTACCTTAGCTAGCTTGGTAAAGGAGAAGACTGGCGCCTTGATATGAACGCGAGTGCTTTCTGGATAAAGTCCATCTTGGTAGCCAAGTTCTTCAAGACTTTGCCCAAGAATGAGCTTGGTCGCTACCTGAGCCATAGGAATATTGGTTACCTTAGAAAGGAATGGAACCGTACGGCTGGCACGTGGATTTACCTCAATAACATAGACTTTCTCATCCTTGATGACAAACTGAATGTTCATCATCCCAAGACAGTTAAGGCCGATTGCTAGGCGTTTAGTATAGTCTGCGATGGTTTCCTGCACCTTTTGAGACAAGGTTTGTGGTGGGTAAACGGCCATTGAGTCACCTGAGTGGACACCGGCACGTTCGATATGCTCCATGATACCAGGGATGAGGACATTTTCTCCGTCTGAGATGGCATCCACTTCACACTCTTGCCCAACGATGTAAGAGTCAACAAGGACTGGGTGGTCTGGACTGGCCTTAACAGCGGTACGCATGTAAGAACGAAGGTCTTCTTCGTTTTCGACGATTTCCATAGCACGTCCACCCAAGACATAAGATGGACGAACGAGGACTGGGAAACCAATCTTGCGAGCAGCAAGCACCGCTTCTTCTTCATTAGTTGCTGTTTGTCCTAGTGGCTGTGGAATATCCAAGTCTTTAAGGGCTTGCTCAAAGAGGTCACGGTCTTCGGCACGGTCTAGGTCAGCTACTTGGGTACCAAGAATGGTCACACCTGCTTTTGCCAAGGGCTCTGCAAGGTTGATAGCTGTTTGACCACCGAACTGAACGATAACGCCTTTTGGTTGCTCCAAATCAATGACATTCATAACATCTTCAAAAGTTAATGGCTCAAAGTAAAGTTTGTCTGATACCGAGAAGTCTGTTGAAACGGTCTCTGGATTTGAGTTCATGATGATAGCTTCATAACCAGCAGCCTGAATCGCCTTAACAGAGTGAACGGTTGCGTAGTCAAACTCAACCCCTTGTCCGATACGGATTGGACCTGAACCTAGGACTAGAACGGATTCCTTGTCAGATTTGATAGATTCATTTTCCCAACCATAGGTTGAATAGAAATATGGTGTTTCAGAGTCAAACTCCGCCGCACAAGTATCGACCATCTTGTAGACTGGGACAATCTTGTTTTCCAAACGAAGCTGGCGAACTTGGTCAGCTGTAGTATTCCAGAGTTCAGCAATCTTACGGTCTGAAAATCCATTAAGTTTGGCAGTTTTCAAAACGTCTAGATCTTGTGGATGGGCACCCAATTCTTGCTCAATTTCAAAGATGTGTAAGAGTTTATCTAGATAGAAGATATCAATCTTCGTAAGCTCAGCGATTTCTTCTGGCGTGTAACCACGGCGAATAGCTTCTGATACGTAGAAGAGACGGTCATCTTGGGCCTTGACAACCTTTTCAATCAAGGCATCATCAGAAACAGATGCAAGTTCAGGCATTTCATTGTGGTGAACTCCAATTTCAAGAGAGCGACATGCCTTGAGAAGTGACTCCTCAATGTTACGACCAATAGCCATGACTTCCCCAGTCGCTTTCATCTGAGTTCCAAGACGACGCTCACCTTTTTCAAACTTGTCAAATGGGAAACGTGGAATTTTCGCAACCACGTAGTCAAGGGCTGGCTCAAACATGGCATAGGTTGAACCTGTAACTGGGTTGATAACCTCATCCAATGTCAAACCGACGGCAATCTTAGCAGCCAATTTGGCAATCGGATAACCCGTCGCCTTAGAAGCAAGGGCTGACGAACGCGATACACGAGGGTTTACTTCGATAACATAGTACTTGAAGCTATGCGGATCAAGGGCCAGCTGAACGTTACACCCACCTTCAATCTTGAGTGCGCGGATAATGCTCAAGCTCGCGTCACGTAGCATTTGGTTTTCATAGTCTGACATGGTTTGTGCAGGAGCAAATACGATAGAATCCCCTGTATGAATCCCAACTGGGTCAAAGTTTTCCATGTTACAAACAACGAGGGCATTGTCAGCTGAATCGCGCATGACTTCGTACTCGATTTCCTTGAAACCTGCGATTGAACGTTCAATCAAACATTGGGTAACAGGTGACAGTTTCAACCCATTTTCAGCGATTTCACGTAATTCTTCTTCGTTGGCACACATACCACCACCAGTACCACCAAGGGTAAAGGCTGGACGAACGATAACAGGGTACCCGATTGATGCCGCAAAGGCAACAGCTTCTTCCACTGTGTTGACAATTTCAGATTCAGGGATCGGCTGCTCAAGCTCTTCCATCAATTGTTTAAAGAGGTCACGGTCCTCCGCTTGGTCGATGGCAGATAATTTAGTACCTAGAAGCTCTACTCCCAATTCATCTAGAATACCGTTTTTAGACAATTCCATGGCCATATTGAGTCCTGTCTGACCTCCAAGAGTTGGAAGCAAAGCATCAGGACGTTCCTTACGGAGAATACGTGTCACAAACTCAAGTGTAATCGGTTCGATGTAGACCTTGTCCGCAATCTCCTTATCCGTCATGATGGTGGCAGGATTTGAGTTCACCAAGACAACCTCATAACCTTCCTCTTTCAAAGACAAGCAGGCCTGGGTCCCAGCGTAGTCAAACTCAGCAGCCTGACCAATAATAATCGGACCAGAACCAATCACCATAATTTTTTGAATATCAGTACGTTTAGGCATTTATAAGATATTAAGGGCGTCAAGCGGACAAAGCTAAAATAGGAGTTATGACGAAGAACTATCAGTTCTAGGAATAACTATCTTTTTAGCACCGTCCGTAGCCCGTATTCAGTTCAGCAAATACGGACCACCCTTCTCCTTTCTATTCGTCGCCTCACAGAGCGACATTAAATAAATTCAACGACGATTTTTTAGAGAAACGATATTTTTTCGATAAAAAATCTAGTGCAGGGAGTTTTTAGTTCGCATGATAGCGACTAAAAGAAACGACCTGCCTTTCTATTCGTCGCCTCACAGAGCGACATTAAATAAAGATACAAAGGGCGAATTGAGAGCGATTGAATTTTAGGAAACCAAGGAAAGATTGACAATCCAAGTTGGTTTCTCTAAATTCCGAGCTTTCCGTCCGTGTTCAGTTACATAAATTCTCCGATGAGCTTTTACTCGTTCTTAGTTTGATTGTTTAAAAGCTTCCATCATCTCGATAAATTCATCAAAGAGGTAGCTAGCGTCGTGTGGACCAGGGGCTGCATCTGGGTGGAATTGAACAGAAAAACCTGGTTGGTATCTGTGACGTACACCTTCAACTGACTTGTCATTGATTTCTTCGTGGGTGATGATCAAATGCTCTGGCAAGTCCTCACGGCTGACTGCATAACCATGGTTTTGGCTAGTAAAGTCTACACGGCCTGTAGCAATCTCACGTACCGCGTGGTTAAATCCACGATGACCAAATTTCATCTTGTAGGTCTTAGCTCCGTTTGCCATGGCAAAAAGTTGGTGTCCCATACAAATTCCGAAGATTGGAATTTTCCCTTGAATACCACGAATCATGTCCAGTGCTTCTGGAACGTCTTCTGGGTTACCTGGACCATTTGACAACATAACTCCATCAGGATTTAGGTGGAGAATTTCTTCTGCCGTCGTTGAATACGGAACAACCGTCACGTTACAGTTACGCTTAGAAAGTTCACGTAAGATGGAGTGCTTGAGCCCAAAGTCTACTAAGACCACACTCAAACCAACTCCAGGAGCTGGATAGGAAGTTTTAGTGGAAACTTGTTTGATATTGTCTGTCGGCAAGACTGTTGCTTGGAGCTGATCCGTCACATGGTCCATGCTGTCCCCAACGTGGGTCAAGGTTGCACGCATGGTACCATGCTTACGGATAATCTTGGTAAGTGCACGCGTATCAATCCCTGAAATACCTGGAATTTTCTTAGCTTTCAAAAATTCATCCAAGGTCATTTGATTCCGCCAGTTGCTAGCTCGACGCGCCTCTTCGAAAACGACAACTCCCTTACAAGTTGGAATGATGGATTCATAATCATCACGGTTAATTCCATAATTTCCCACCAAAGGATAAGTAAAGGTCAAGATTTGTCCATTATAAGACTGGTCTGTAATGGATTCTTGATAGCCGGTCATCCCTGTGTTAAAGACGATTTCGCCTGTTACATCAATATCTGCGCCGAAGGCCTTGCCTTCAAAAACTGTGCCATCTTCTAATACTAGAAGTCTTTTTGTCATATTTTCACCTCTCGTGGACGCTCACTGGCGTCTTTTAACGTCTTGTGTTTTAGTTGGCGTTTCTACTCGCCAATACGGATTCTAAGATTGCCATTCGAACAAAGACACCGTTGGTCATTTGTTGGACAATGCGTGATTTCGGAGCTTCAACCAAGTGGTCAGCAATTTCCACATCTCGATTCACTGGAGCAGGATGCATAATGATTGCTGTTTCTTTTAAGCGATTATAGCGTTCTTGGTTCAAACCGTGTTGAGCATGGTAGTCTTCTTTTGAAAAGACTGCTCCACTATCATGGCGTTCATGTTGAACGCGGAGTAACATCAAAACATCCACCTGATCAACAATCTCATCAATAGTTACAAACTGTCCATAGTCCGCAAACTCTTGACTTCTCCATTCCTCAGGCCCTGCAAAGAACAGTTCAGCTCCCAAGCGTTTCAAAATCTGCATATTGGATTTGGCAACACGTGAGTGGTCCAAGTCACCTGCAATAGCAACCTTGAGACCCTCAAAATGGCAAAATTCCTCATAAATAGTCATCAAATCAAGCAAGCTCTGGCTAGGATGTTGTCCCGAACCATCCCCACCATTGATAATGGAGGTCGTAATCGATGGACTCGCAATCAACTCTCTGTAATAGTCAACCTCTGGGTGGCGAATCACACAGACATCCACTCCTAGAGCAGATAGTGTCAAGATGGTATCATACAATGTCTCACCCTTATTGACTGAGCTAGTCTTCACATCAAAGTCCAGTCGCTCGAGCCCTAGCTTAATCTCTGCCACTTCAAAGGACTTATGTGTCCGTGTAGAATCTTCAAAGAAGAGATTCGATACGATAGGTTTGTCCTCGTAGGGGAGTTGGGCTCCGTTTTTAAACTCGATTCCTCGTTTGATCAATTTCATCACTTGATCAACCGTGAGGTCTTCCATGGAAACCACATGGTTCAATGCTTGTTGATTTTCTGACATGGCTACTCCTTCAGCTTTCTAAGCTTCTTCAGTAATCAGAACTCTGTCTTGGCCATCAAGTTCTGTCATCTCTACGATGATTTCTTCAGAACGACTGGTTGGGATATTTTTTCCAACGTAATCTGGACGGATAGGCAATTCTCTATGTCCACGGTCAACTAGCACCGCAAGACTCACGCGCGCAGGACGACCATGGCCGACAATGTTATCGATCGCAGCACGGATGGTACGGCCTGTATAGAGTACATCATCCACCAAGATAACCTCACGGTCAGTCACATCAACAGAAATCAAAGAAGTATCTTCTCCGCTTTTAACATCATCACGGAAAGGCTTGGTGTCCAATTCCACAACAGGAACAGTGATATTTTCCAACTGCTCCAAGCGTTCTTTGATACGATGAGCGATGAAAACACCACGCGTTTTTATCCCCGCTAGGATAATTTTATTCAAATCTTTATTGCGCTCAATAATCTCATAAGTAATTCGCGTGATCGCTCGTTTGACAGTCAATTCGTCTACAACTTCTTTTGTCTTCATGACAAACCTCCAAAAAGAAAAGTCTCCTTCTACAAGGAGACTTGAAATGTATAGCCAAGCGAGCCCTACTGTATACAGTATAGACTTCACCCTTCTACTTTATCGCGCTCCTTGCCTGCCTCACGGGACAGGTTTAAAGGACTATTTAGTTACCATTTACTATAGCACAAAGCACCCTTAAAATCAAGCAAAAACTTTTTCAGAGTCCCCTTAAACATTGCTAAAATCATATAATTGGGGATAGTGGTCACATTCTGGATTTTTAGGATGGCAGATAGCTCGTCCAAAGTAAATCATAGCCTGGTGAGCTGCTAACCATTCTTCTGGTGGCAAGACATCCATAACACGTTTTTCTACTTCAAGTGGCGTAGCTGATTTTTTAACGATATCGTGATGCTTACAGATACGCTCCACATGAGTATCCACTGCAAAGGCTGGGATCCCAAAGCCCACACTCAGTACGACATTTGCTGTTTTACGTCCAACACCCGCTAGACTTTCTAATTCCTCTCGAGTCTGAGGGACTTGACCATCAAAATCGTCTAGTAACTGTTGGGCACATTTTTTAAGGAATATGGCCTTATTTCGATACAGTCCCAGGCGAGAAATGTGTGAAGCAATTTCACTCTCTGTCGCGACAGACATGGCTTGCGGCGTTGGAAAAGCAGCAAAGAGACCTGGCGTCGCCTTATTTACCGCTGCATCTGTCGTCTGAGCTGACAACATCACTGCAACCAGTAGTTCAAAATGATTGCGAAAATCAAGACTAGGCTTAGCATCTGGAAAAAGGGCAATAATTTCCTCTATGACATGACGGGCACGTTTCTTGGATAAAACCATCTACTCGTCTCCATCAAACAGTCCTTGCAAGCCAGCAAATGGACTGTTTTCTTCTTTCTTGACTGTTTGTTGAGCTTGATATTCGTCTTCAGTCATGATTTGCCAGTCATTTCCTGACACAAAACCTTGGCCCGCCTCTTCTTCTGCCGTCAAGACCTTGATAGGGATATTGAGCAGAATATTATCTGCTACGCTCTCAGAAAGGTCGATTTCCCCATTTTCGATAGGCAAGACCAAATCATCATCTAGAACTTCCTGGTCTAGTTGGTTGGTCGCTCCTTCCATGAAAACTTCTGTGACTGGATAAGATTCAGCCAACTCAACTGGCTCCATACTGCGGCTGGAAGCAAGGACAATGGTATATGACAACTGATAGTCTAAGAAATACAGACGGTCTTCGTACTGTACCTTCCCCACTGCAAGGATATCTTTGACATCTAAAATCTCTTGGTTCCGTTTACGCAAGTCTGCTGCCAGGTCTAAAGCTTGTTCAAAATGCAGGCCTTCAGGTTGCTTACGAATTTCTTGAATATTTAACTTCATATTTCCTCCATAAAGATGTACTCACTTGATTATACCATGAAAAGGCTATAAGTCAGCCTCCCAAACTTTGATATTAAAATCTCATTTTTTAACATATTTACTATGACAAACTTTCCTATTAGTGCTATACTATAGGCAAGAATACATCAGAGCAAGGAGGATGCTCATATGGAAGACAAAGCACTCATCACTGAAGCTTACCAACTCCTTTCCGAGTTAAATAAAAGCTTCCAAAGCTGCAAACAAGGAACAGCTGATGATCTTCGACTGCAAGAGCTGCTGAACACCACGCTTAAGGAACTAAAAAAAGCAGAAATGCTGGACAACAGTATCTTAATCGACCTTGAGAAATTTTACCAACGCACCAGTCTTCTGATTGGACTAGGGAGCCTAAAACTAAATGATCAAGCTCGTGCTGCTTGGCGCAACTATGACAAGTTCCACTACGAACATGTCAAACACGTATTGACTCTCTATGGACCTGTTTTTGGATTTTAGATCTTGAAATCACTTGTTTTCTATTGACAAAATTTCCTGAAAGGTATAGGATAGAGGTACTAATACTCGGAGGTAAGGGAGACATGAACAACTAATCTATTAAATAAAGAATCTTTATTTAGTAGATCTTGTTTTTGTCTCTTTTTGTGTGCTCTTTTTATACTAGATTTTCTAGTATCTTGTCCTCATTGAAAATCGAAAAACTAGAAAGCTATGCTCCTCTTGGGTTGGGTTAGGCAACTCCAAGCTAGTTTGACGAGTTTTTCAACGAGGATAATAGAGTTTTGACAGTGACTTTGGGCTCTACTAGATAAAGTAGAGCTTTTTGTTGTGCACTATCGACATTCTAGAAAGGGCAACAATATGATAAAAATCAATCATCTAACTATCACGCAAAACAAAGATCTACGAGATCTTGTATCTGACCTAAGCATGACTATCCAAGACGGGGAAAAAGTTGCTATTATTGGTGAAGAAGGAAATGGCAAATCAACCTTGATACGAGCTTTAATGGGGGAAGCATTACCTGATTTTACTATCAAGGGCGACATCCATTCTGACCTTCAATCACTGGCCTACATTCCTCAAAAACTCCCTGAAATCCTGAAAAGTAGGACTCTCCACGACTACTTCTTTTTGGATTCTACTGAATTAGACTACAGTATTCTTTATCGTTTGGCGGAGGAGTTGCACTTTGATAGCGACCGTTTTGCTAGCGACCAAGAAATTAGCAGACTATCAGGGGGCGAAGCTTTGAAAATTCAGCTCATCCACGAGTTAGCAAGACCTTTTGAGGTTCTATTTTTAGATGAACCTTCAAATGACCTAGACCTTGAGACGGTTGATTGGCTAAAAAGGCAGATTCGAAAGATTAGGCAAACTGTTATTTTCATTTCCCATGATGAAGACTTTCTTTCTCAAACGGCAGATACTATTGTCCACTTGCGACTGGTCAAGCATCGGAAAGAAGCGGAAACGCTAGTCGAGCATTTAGACTATGATCGCTATAGTGAGCAGAGAAAGGCAAATTTTGCAAGACAAAGCCAGCAAGCTGCTAACGACCAGAGAGCCTATGACAAAACCATGGAAAAACATCGCCGAGTTAAGCAAAATGTAGAGACTGCACTTCGAGCTACCAAAGACAGTACTGCCGGTCGCCTATTGGCTAAAAAGATGAAAACTGTTCTCTCTCAAGAAAAACGCTTTGAAAAGGTAGCTCAGTCTATGACTCAAAAACCACTTGAAGAGGAACAAATCCAACTTTTCTTTTCAGACATCCAACCATTACCGACTTCTAAAGTCTTAGTCCAACTGGAAAAAGAAAATTTGTCCATTGGCCAGCGCATTTTAGCTCAGGAGTTACGACTAACGGTCCGTGGTCAAGATAAAATCGGTATCATCGGGCCAAATGGTGTTGGAAAATCAACACTGTTAACCAAATTGCAACAACTGCTCAGCGCTAAAAGAGAAATATCGCTTGGTTTTATGCCACAAGATTACCATAAAAAACTGCAATTGGATTTATCTCCAGTAGCCTATCTCAGCCAAACTGGGGAAAAAGAGGAACTACAGAAAATCCAATCACACCTAGCCAGTCTCAATTTCAACTATCCAGAGATGCACCATCAAATCCGCTCCCTATCTGGCGGGCAACAAGGTAAACTCCTACTTTTGGATTTAGTGTTGCGCAAACCAAACTTTCTCCTTCTGGATGAGCCTACACGTAATTTTTCTCCCACTTCTCAACCCAAAATCAGAAAACTCTTTGCCTCCTATCCAGGCGGTCTAATCACTGTTTCGCATGACAGACGCTTCTTAAAAGAGGTCTGTACGAGTATCTATCGTTTGACAGAAGAAGGTTTGGAAGTTGTTGATTTACAAGATTTATAAATGTTGAATATAGCAAAAATCCAGAGAAATCTCTCTGGATTTTTTTTTACATGTGTTTCAAGCGTTCGATTCGTTCTGAGATAGGTGGGTGGGTATAAAAGAGTTTTTGAAGTCCGCCACCTTTCTTAGGATCATTGATATACAGAGCGCTGCTGGCATCATCGACATGGTGATGCATCGGCTCGCTATTGTCCAACTTGCGCAAGGCATTGATCATCCCTTGAGGATTGCGAGTCAGCTCCACACTGGACGCATCCGCCAGAAATTCCCTCTGACGGGAAATGGCTAGTTGTACCAAGGTTGCTGCGAGAGGTGCCAGAACAATGGCTAGGAGAGAGATAACAAGCATGATAATCTCCAAACCATTTCCATCACGATCATTATCGCTCCGTCTTCGACCTGCGCCACCCCACCACATCATCCGACCAGCCATACTAGATAGCAGGGTAATAGCACTAGCAAGAGCAACAGCAATGGTCGAAATGCGGATATCGTAGTTTCGGATATGACTGACTTCATGACCCATGACCGCTTCTAGCTCCTCACGATTCATGATGGCTAGGAGACCCGAAGTAGCCGCTACTGCTGCATTCTGCGGATTCGAACCTGTTGCAAAGGCATTTAAAGAAGAATCCTCAATGATGAAAACACGTGGCATGGGGATCTGAGCGACCATAGCCATATCTTCTACTACATGGTAGAGGTCTGGAGCTGTTTGCTCATCAACCTCACGCGCCCCATTCATAGACATGACAATCTCTGTCGATTGAAAGATCATGGTCAGAGCGTAGATAAGACCAATAATCAAGGCAATAATCATGCCACCAAGACCTGAGCGCATGAAGAGATAGCCAACCGCATAACCAACCAAGCCTAAGAGTAGGAAGAAAACCAGCAACAAAATCCAGGTTTTTCGTTTATTGCTCGCAATTTGATCAAACAACATCTTAGTCACCTAATCCGCTAAAGTCAACTTTAGGAACAGCCTTTTCCTCTTCAGGTGTTTGAAGGAAGTCTGCAGCTTTAAAGCCAAATAGTCCTGCGATGATGTTACTTGGGAAGCTTTCAAGTTTTACATTGTAGTTGCTGACAACACTGTTGTAGAGTTGGCGTGAATAAGAAATTTTATTTTCTGTATTGGTCAACTCTTCTTGCAATTTGATAAAATTAGCACTAGCTTTCAAGTCTGGGTAATTCTCTGCTACTGCAAAGATACCAGAAATCTGGCGGGTAAGGGCATCACTAGCCTTCATAGCTTCTGCCGGTGAAGTTGCTGTGGCTACTTGTCTACGAAGTTCTGTCACTTTTTCCAAGGTAGAACCTTCATATTTCGCATAGCCTTTGACTGTTTCAATCAAGTTTGGGAGGAGATCATTACGACGCTTCAACTGAACATCGATCTGGCTCCAAGCCTCCTTGGTCTGCATACGATTTTTAACCAAACCGTTATAGCTAACAATCACAAAAATAACAATCAGAGCCAAAACTCCAAGAATAATCCAAGTCATAATCTTATTCCTTTCTGCTTTTAGATTACTACCAGTATATCAAATTTTTAACGAATATGGTAAAATAAGATGATACTAGAGAAGGAAACTACTATGAAACCAGAAACATTTTACAGCCTACTAGCTGAGCAAAATCTTCCACTTTCGGACCAGCAAAAGAACCAATTTGAACGCTATTTTGAGCTCTTGGTCGAGTGGAATGAAAAGATTAACCTGACCGCTATTACAGACAAGGAAGAAGTTTATCTCAAACATTTTTATGATTCGATTGCGCCTATTCTGCAAGGTTTGATTTCAAATGAAACTATCAAACTTCTTGATATCGGGGCTGGGGCAGGATTTCCTAGTCTGCCTATGAAAATTCTCTATCCACAGCTTGATGTGACCATCATTGATTCGCTCAATAAGCGCATCAACTTCCTTCAGCTTTTGGCTCAGGAGTTGGATTTGGATGGTGTTCACTTCTACCATGGACGGGCAGAAGACTTTGCCCAAGACAAGAACTTCCGTGCCCAGTTTGATATGGTGACAGCTCGTGCGGTTGCCCGTATGCAGATCTTGTCTGAACTGACCATTCCCTATCTTAAAGTTAGCGGCAAACTATTGGCACTCAAGGCCAGCAATGCTCCTGAGGAATTGCTAGAAGCCAAGAATGCCCTCAACCTCCTCTTTAGTAAGGTAGAGGACAACCTCAGCTATGCCCTGCCAAATGGAGATCCGCGCTACATCACTGTGGTCGCAAAGAAAAAAGAAACCCCAAATAAATATCCACGTAAGGCTGGCATGCCCAACAAACGCCCACTTTAAACAATAGTGCACCCTTGTTTAAAGTTCAGAAAACAATTTACAAAATCAGCCTCGCTCTTACATTTCTAGGCTCGGGAAAAAATGATTTGCAAAATCAACCTCGCTCTCACATTTCTGGGCTCGGGAAAAAATGATTTACAAAATCAACCTCGATCTCCCATTTCTAGGCTCGGGAAAAAATGATTTACAAAACGAACCTCGCTCTCGTATTTCTGGGCTCGGGAAAAATTCGTTTACAAAACGAATTTTTTCTGCTATACTATCCTAAGCAAAGGTTTTTAATGTCATCCTGTGAGGTGACGAAGGCGCAGATTTATATAAATTTTTAAAAGATAGCTATTTTTTAAAAAGTCTTACTCTGAGGGCCTATTGCTGCAAAATAATGGGCTCTTTTTTGGTGCCCAAAAGTGAGGTTTTTATGAAACAGGAATCAACTGTTGACTTGTTACTAGACGTTGATCAACGTCCTTCTGCTGGTAAAGGTATTCTTCTAAGCTTCCAGCACGTATTTGCCATGTTTGGTGCAACCATTCTCGTTCCCTTAATTTTGGGAATGCCCGTATCGGTTGCTCTCTTTGCATCCGGTATTGGAACACTTATCTACATGATTTCTACTGGCTTTAAGGTTCCAGTTTATCTAGGTTCTTCATTCGCCTTTATCACGGCTATGTCTCTAGCCATGAAAGAAATGGGGGGCGATGTATCTGCTGCTCAAACGGGGGTAATCTTGACTGGTTTGGTCTATGTCCTTGTAGCAGCAAGTGTTCGTTTTGCAGGTACAAAATGGATTGATAAACTCTTGCCCCCAATCATTATCGGACCTATGATTATCGTTATCGGTCTTGGTCTTGCTGGTTCTGCTGTAACGAATGCTGGACTTGTAGCAGACGGAAACTGGAAAAACGCCCTTGTAGCCGTTGTTACATTCTTGATTGCCGCCTTTATCAATACAAAAGGAAAAGGTTTCCTCCGTATCATTCCTTTCCTCTTTGCCATCATCGGTGGGTACATCTTCGCTATGATGCTTGGTTTGGTTGACTTTACCCCAGTCCTTCAAGCAAACTGGTTTGAAATTCCTGGTTTCTACTTGCCATTTAGTACAGGTGGTGCCTTTAAAGAGTACAACTTGTACTTCGGTCCTGAAACAATCGCCATCTTGCCAATCGCTATTGTAACAATTTCAGAACACATCGGAGACCACACAGTTTTGAGCCAAATCTGTGGCCGTCAATTCCTGAAAGAACCAGGACTTCACCGTACGCTTCTCGGTGACGGTATTGCAACATCTGTATCTGCTTTCCTCGGTGGACCAGCCAATACGACTTACGGTGAAAATACAGGGGTTATCGGGATGACTCGTATCGCTTCTGTCTCAGTTATCCGTAACGCAGCCTTTATCGCCATTGCTCTTAGCTTCCTAGGTAAGTTCACTGCCTTGATTTCAACCATTCCAAATGCTGTGCTTGGTGGCATGTCCATCCTTCTCTACGGAGTTATCGCCAGCAATGGTTTGAAAGTTTTGATTAAAGAACGCGTTGACTTCAGTCAAATGCGTAACCTCATCATTGCTAGTGCCATGTTAGTACTTGGACTTGGGGGAGCCATCCTCAAACTTGGGCCAGTTACACTTTCAGGTACTGCTTTATCAGCCATGACAGGAATCATCTTGAACTTGATCTTGCCACACGAAAATAAAGACTAATCATCTATACAAATCATAACCACCCGTCTAACGGGTGGTTTG
>NZ_KV808748.1:0-3064 GCF_001812375.1 Streptococcus sp. HMSC077F03 | reverse complement strand
ACAGAAGCTTCTGTAAAGGCAACTTTGATGACTTGACCAGAAAGTGTCACTGTCGCCTTCGATCCTGCATCCTCACCATCAAGTTTAACAGTGGCTGAAGCATTCTCACCAACAAATTCTAGAACTTCTTTCAACTCGTCTGTCATCTCAAACACAGTTGCGCTGGCAGGCATTGTTGTTTTCAAAGTATAAGTAAACTCTTCATTACGTTTTGCAAGATCATAACGTTCTGTTCCGTTTACTTCCTTCTTAAGCTCTGGAGTAGTGGTTGGTGGTGGTGTAACGGTAACTGGTTTTGATTCTTTCTTAGAATCAGGATTATCATTAATGATGTAGCTAGCAGTATTTGGTACTACCGGCTTGTCTTTTGATTCATTTGGATAAGCTGCTAAGAGTGCATCAAAGGTAATGCCTTCCTTCACCTTAGCCTTAAATGAAACTTGTACAGCTTTACCAGCATATTGTTTCACTTGCTCTTTACCAAATGTGACCGTCAAACGTTGACCTTCTGTTGTTACAGTGAGGTCTTGAACAGCTTGGCCATCAACAGTGACCGTTGCTTCTCCTTCAAATGCCAATTCTTTGACGATATCATCTGAAATGGTGAAGCTATCTGCCACATGTGGAACCGTTGAGTCAATCGTATACGTAAAGATTTCTGATAACTTACCAAGATCTGCGTGTTCCTGACCATTCACCTTCTTCGTGATTGGTGGTGGTGTAACAGTGACCGGCTTGGTTTCTTTCTCACCTTGTTGGTCATTCTTGTTGGTGTAAGTAATCTTAGCTTTGTTCTCAATAGATGGAACAGTTGAGCCTTTCTTCACTTTGGCATGAATCACGAGCTCTACTTCTTGGTTACCGTAGTCACCCGCATTCGCAAAATCTTTCATCGTTGCAGTCACGGTTTGACCTTGAACTGTTACATCGAAGAATTTCGCTGCAGCTCCCTTGATTTCAGCTTGACCTGGAGTCAAGTTCTCATCCAAGGTATCCGTTACAACGAAGGACTTGTACGTTGTAATATCATTTGGCAATTTCGCTTTGATATTATAAGCAAAGTCGGTTTCCGCACCGATTGTTGCCTCTGTCAGTGTTTCGTTGATTTTCTTATCAACACCTGGTTCTGATGGAGGGGTTACGGTGACAGGTTTCGTTTCTTTTTCTCCGCTATGATCGTTCTTATCTGTGAAGCTGAACTTCGCAGTATTTGGAATGTTGATACGAGTCACTCCATCATTGATCTTAGCCGGAATAATCAATTCCACTTCTTGACCAGCAAGGTCTGTAGCGTTCGCAAACTCCTTCATCGTTGCAGTCACGGTTTGACCCTCAACTGTTACATCGAAGAAGGCTGCAGCTGCTCCTTTGATAACTGGTTTGCTTGAAGTTTCATTGATAACTGACAAATCTCCTTCAAGTGTATCTGTAATCACAAATTTCTTGTAATCTGTAATATCGGTTGGAAGTTTTGTCTTAATGTTGTAGTTATACGCTTGACCTGTCGCGATATCTAAGTGATCAAGAGTTTCATTGATCTTCTTCGTTACAGGAGGTGGCGTTACGGTGACAGGTTTCGATTCAACTTCTTTCTCTACATTATTCTCATTTGTAAAGGAAATAGAAGCCTTGTTTTCAATGGTTGTACCTATCACACCATTTTTAACTTTTGCAGGAATGACTAGTTCAACAGTTGAGTATTTTGCAAGTTCACCAAACTGACCATCCTTCACCGTTGCCGTAATCTCTTGACCATTGGTGTGGATATCAAAGAGGGCCGCTGCAGAACCTTTAATACTTACGTCTCCTGCAAGTTCCAAATTAGCATCCAGTGTATCACGAATCACAAATTTCTTGTAATTAGCAACATCACTTGGTACTGCTGTTGTAATGTTGTAGTTGTATGGTTGCCCATCAAACGTTTGGAAGCTATCCAAGTTTTCATTGATTTTCTTATCAATCGTTGGTTCTTTTGGTTTTGGTGGGGTAACCGTTACTTCGTTAGAGGTTTGTTTCACATCGTTCAAGATCACATCCGCTGTATTTGGTACTTTTACTTG
This sequence comes from Streptococcus sp. HMSC077F03, assembly GCF_001812375.1. Taxonomy (GTDB): domain Bacteria; phylum Bacillota; class Bacilli; order Lactobacillales; family Streptococcaceae; genus Streptococcus; species Streptococcus oralis_S. The sequence goes on along the minus strand of NZ_KV808748.1, from coordinate 1,004 downwards.
ACCATCTTTCTTGTATTTAGAAAGATCAGCACCTTTACGGATTTTCGCCTTAAAGGTTAATTCTACATATTGAATGTCTTTCACCTTACGGCGATTCACTTTACGAGTGATTTTTTCAAGATTAGTTTTGTCTAGTGTCAACGAAACGGTTTGACCTGAAACAGTTGTCGCACCTTTCAAATCAGCGTTATCTTTTCCACCGAGTTTTACATTCAAACTATCTGCTTGAACTTCTAACTCTGGAACAACTGTATCTGTCAGCGTAAAGTTGTCCGCAATACCTGGCCATGGAGCAGTCACCTTGTACTCAAAGAGTTCCTCTTCTGCCTTCAAATCTTCATGTTCTTTGTCATTAACCTTCTTCGTAATTTCGGTTACAACTGGAGGTTTCACGTAAACTGGATTTGAACGGCGAATGGTACTTGGTTTGGTATCTGTCTTGGCATGCGCATCTTGGTTTGGTTGATTGTCATCACCATTCCACATGATGTTCCCTTGGTTTAGGAGACCAAATCCATTACTTTCCTGAAGGAGAGCCATGAATTCTTTACTTGATTGATTATTGCGGTATTGTTCTTTCAAACGAACCTTAATGGTCATTTGAGCTTTCTTCAATACCAAGTAATTATAGTTGGATCCTTTAGCAGGAACATCCGCAACCACGACACTTTGAGGGTTGCCTTCTGAATCATCTTGACTAACTACACGAGTGGTCCATTTTTCTCCATTTGGTCCAGTAGCTGAACTTTCAACCACTTCCAAACGGTAGTCAAGTGGGTCTGTCAACATGACGTTCTTTTCAAATTCGTAGGCTACGTTATTGAAGTTGTAATCAAGAGTATAGGTAAACTCCTCTGCCTTGTCTGACAATTGTGCAGAATAGGCTTTTTTCTTTGTCAAACCAAGCGGGTCATCAATTTCTCCCAAATCATTACTCTTATCTGCGTCGGTAATTCTCTTCGTGACACTTGGGTAACAGTACTCGAGTTTTTGAACTTCAACTT
>NZ_KV808747.1:0-208 GCF_001812375.1 Streptococcus sp. HMSC077F03 | reverse complement strand
GTCATCAAAGTTGCCTTTACAGAAGCTTCTGTAAAAGCAGATGCAGGTAAGTCCATTGAAGTGAATTTCAAGGCTAAGATTAGAGATAATGCCAACTTATCAGCTTATGTGAATAAAGATGGTAAGACAGAGATTCCGAATAAGGCTTCTTATGATATTGATCACAATCCGAAATATCACAAGGACTCTAACGAAGTCCCAGTAACGC
>NZ_KV808746.1:0-5152 GCF_001812375.1 Streptococcus sp. HMSC077F03 | reverse complement strand
GGTAACACGGGTTCGAATCCCGTACGGACTATGGTGTATTGTGGTAAAAAAACTTGAAAAAAGTTTAAAAAATCTGTTGACAGAGGCAGGTAGCTGTGATATACTAATATAGTTGTCGCTCACGAGAGAAGTGAGAGACAAAGACCTTTGAAAACTGAACAAGACGAACCAATGTGCAGGGCACTATAACTGAAGTTATAGTACTGAACAATGAAAAAACAATAAATCTGTCAGTGACAGAAATGAGTGAGAACTCAAACTTTTAATGAGAGTTTGATCCTGGCTCAGGACGAACGCTGGCGGCGTGCCTAATACATGCAAGTAGAACGCTGAAGAGAGGAGCTTGCTCTTCTTGGATGAGTTGCGAACGGGTGAGTAACGCGTAGGTAACCTGCCTGGTAGCGGGGGATAACTATTGGAAACGATAGCTAATACCGCATAATAGTAGATGTTGCATGACATTTGCTTAAAAGGTGCAATTGCATCACTACCAGATGGACCTGCGTTGTATTAGCTAGTTGGTGGGGTAACGGCTCACCAAGGCAACGATACATAGCCGACCTGAGAGGGTGATCGGCCACACTGGGACTGAGACACGGCCCAGACTCCTACGGGAGGCAGCAGTAGGGAATCTTCGGCAATGGACGGAAGTCTGACCGAGCAACGCCGCGTGAGTGAAGAAGGTTTTCGGATCGTAAAGCTCTGTTGTAAGAGAAGAACGAGTGTGAGAGTGGAAAGTTCACACTGTGACGGTATCTTACCAGAAAGGGACGGCTAACTACGTGCCAGCAGCCGCGGTAATACGTAGGTCCCGAGCGTTGTCCGGATTTATTGGGCGTAAAGCGAGCGCAGGCGGTTAGATAAGTCTGAAGTTAAAGGCTGTGGCTTAACCATAGTACGCTTTGGAAACTGTTTAACTTGAGTGCAAGAGGGGAGAGTGGAATTCCATGTGTAGCGGTGAAATGCGTAGATATATGGAGGAACACCGGTGGCGAAAGCGGCTCTCTGGCTTGTAACTGACGCTGAGGCTCGAAAGCGTGGGGAGCAAACAGGATTAGATACCCTGGTAGTCCACGCCGTAAACGATGAGTGCTAGGTGTTAGACCCTTTCCGGGGTTTAGTGCCGCAGCTAACGCATTAAGCACTCCGCCTGGGGAGTACGACCGCAAGGTTGAAACTCAAAGGAATTGACGGGGGCCCGCACAAGCGGTGGAGCATGTGGTTTAATTCGAAGCAACGCGAAGAACCTTACCAGGTCTTGACATCCCTCTGACCGCTCTAGAGATAGAGTTTTCCTTCGGGACAGAGGTGACAGGTGGTGCATGGTTGTCGTCAGCTCGTGTCGTGAGATGTTGGGTTAAGTCCCGCAACGAGCGCAACCCCTATTGTTAGTTGCCATCATTCAGTTGGGCACTCTAGCGAGACTGCCGGTAATAAACCGGAGGAAGGTGGGGATGACGTCAAATCATCATGCCCCTTATGACCTGGGCTACACACGTGCTACAATGGCTGGTACAACGAGTCGCAAGCCGGTGACGGCAAGCTAATCTCTTAAAGCCAGTCTCAGTTCGGATTGTAGGCTGCAACTCGCCTACATGAAGTCGGAATCGCTAGTAATCGCGGATCAGCACGCCGCGGTGAATACGTTCCCGGGCCTTGTACACACCGCCCGTCACACCACGAGAGTTTGTAACACCCGAAGTCGGTGAGGTAACCTTTTAGGAGCCAGCCGCCTAAGGTGGGATAGATGATTGGGGTGAAGTCGTAACAAGGTAGCCGTATCGGAAGGTGCGGCTGGATCACCTCCTTTCTAAGGATAAGGAACTGCACATTGGTCTTGTTTAGTCTTGAGAGGTCTTGTGGGGCCTTAGCTCAGCTGGGAGAGCGCCTGCTTTGCACGCAGGAGGTCAGCGGTTCGATCCCGCTAGGCTCCATTGGTGAGAGATCACCAAGTAATGCACATTGAAAATTGAATATCTATATCAAATAGTAACAAGAAAATAAACCGAAACGCTGTAGTATTAAAAGAGTTTATGACTGAAAGGTCAAAAAATAAGGTTAAGTTAATAAGGGCGCACGGTGGATGCCTTGGCACTAGGAGCCGAAGAAGGACGTGACAAACGACGATATGCCTTGGGTAGCTGTAAGTAAGCGATGATCCAGGGATTTCCGAATGGGGGAACCCAACAGGTACTACCTGTTACCCGCATCTGTTAAGGATGTGAGGAGGAAGACGCAGTGAACTGAAACATCTAAGTAGCTGCAGGAAGAGAAAGCAAAAGCGATTGCCTTAGTAGCGGCGAGCGAAACGGCAGGAGGGCAAACCGAAGAGTTTACTCTTCGGGGTTGTAGGACTGCAATGTGGACTCAAAGATTATAGAAGAATGATTTGGGAAGATCAGCCAAAGAGAGTAATAGCCTCGTATTTAAAATAGTCTTTGTACCTAGCAGTATCCTGAGTACGGCGGGACACGTGAAATCCCGTCGGAATCTGGGAGGACCATCTCCCAACCCTAAATACTCCCTAGTGACCGATAGTGAACCAGTACCGTGAGGGAAAGGTGAAAAGCACCCCGGGAGGGGAGTGAAATAGAACCTGAAACCGTGTGCCTACAACAAGTTCGAGCCCGTTAATGGGTGAGAGCGTGCCTTTTGTAGAATGAACCGGCGAGTTACGATATGATGCGAGGTTAAGTTGAAGAGACGGAGCCGCAGGGAAACCGAGTCTGAATAGGGCGCTTTAGTATCATGTCGTAGACCCGAAACCATGTGACCTACCCATGAGCAGGTTGAAGGTGCGGTAAGACGCACTGGAGGACCGAACCAGGGCACGTTGAAAAGTGCTTGGATGACTTGTGGGTAGCGGAGAAATTCCAAACGAACTTGGAGATAGCTGGTTCTCTCCGAAATAGCTTTAGGGCTAGCGTCGACATAAAGATTCTTGGAGGTAGAGCACTGTTTGGGTGAGGGGTCCATCCCGGATTACCAATCTCAGATAAACTCCGAATGCCAATGAATTATGGTCGGCAGTCAGACTGCGAGTGCTAAGATCCGTAGTCGAAAGGGAAACAGCCCAGACCACCAGCTAAGGTCCCAAAATAATTGTTAAGTGGAAAAGGATGTGGGGTTGCACAGACAACTAGGATGTTAGCTTAGAAGCAGCTATTCATTCAAAGAGTGCGTAATAGCTCACTAGTCGAGTGACCCTGCGCCGAAAATGTACCGGGGCTAAAACAATTTACCGAAGCTGTGGATACCTTTATAGGTATGGTAGGAGAGCGTTCTATGTGTGAAGAAGGTATACCGTGAGGAGTGCTGGAACGCATAGAAGTGAGAATGCCGGTATGAGTAGCGAAAGACAGGTGAGAATCCTGTCCACCGTAAGACTAAGGTTTCCAGGGGAAGGCTCGTCCGCCCTGGGTTAGTCGGGACCTAAGGAGAGACCGAAAGGTGTATCCGATGGACAACAGGTTGATATTCCTGTACTAGAGTATGTAGTGATGGAGGGACGCAGTAGGCTAACTAAAGCAGACGAATGGAAGTGTCTGTCTAAGCAGTGAGGTGTGATATGAGTCAAATGCTTATATCTATAACATTGAGCTGTGATGGGGAGCGAAGTTTAGTAGCGAAGTTAGTGACGTCACACTGCCAAGAAAAGCTTCTAGCGTTTAAACATACTCTACCCGTACCGCAAACCGACACAGGTAGTCGAGGCGAGTAGCCTCAGGTGAGCGAGAGAACTCTCGTTAAGGAACTCGGCAAAATGACCCCGTAACTTCGGGAGAAGGGGTGCTGACTTTAAGTCAGCCGCAGTGAATAGGACCAAGCAACTGTTTATCAAAAACACAGCTCTCTGCTAAATCGTAAGATGATGTATAGGGGGTGACGCCTGCCCGGTGCTGGAAGGTTAAGAGGAGTGCTTAGGAGTAATCCGAAGGTATGAATTGAAGCCCCAGTAAACGGCGGCCGTAACTATAACGGTCCTAAGGTAGCGAAATTCCTTGTCGGGTAAGTTCCGACCCGCACGAAAGGCGTAATGATTTGGGCACTGTCTCAACGAGAGACTCGGTGAAATTTTAGTACCTGTGAAGATGCAGGTTACCCGCGACAGGACGGAAAGACCCCATGGAGCTTTACTGCAGTTTGATATTGAGTGTCTGTACCACATGTACAGGATAGGTAGGAGTCTAAGAGATCGGGACGCCAGTTTCGAAGGAGACGTTGTTGGGATACTACCCTTGTGTTATGGCCACTCTAACCCGGATAGGTTATCCCTATCGGAGACAGTGTCTGACGGGCAGTTTGACTGGGGCGGTCGCCTCCTAAAAGGTAACGGAGGCGCCCAAAGGTTCCCTCAGAATGGTTGGAAATCATTCGCAGAGTGTAAAGGTATAAGGGAGCTTGACTGCGAGAGCTACAACTCGAGCAGGGACGAAAGTCGGGCTTAGTGATCCGGTGGTTCCGTATGGAAGGGCCATCGCTCAACGGATAAAAGCTACCCTGGGGATAACAGGCTTATCTCCCCCAAGAGTTCACATCGACGGGGAGGTTTGGCACCTCGATGTCGGCTCGTCGCATCCTGGGGCTGTAGTCGGTCCCAAGGGTTGGGCTGTTCGCCCATTAAAGCGGCACGCGAGCTGGGTTCAGAACGTCGTGAGACAGTTCGGTCCCTATCCGTCGCGGGCGTAGGAAATTTGAGAGGATCTGCTCCTAGTACGAGAGGACCAGAGTGGACTTACCGCTGGTGTACCAGTTGTCTTGCCAAAGGCATCGCTGGGTAGCTATGTAGGGAAGGGATAAACGCTGAAAGCATCTAAGTGTGAAACCCACCTCAAGATGAGATTTCCCATGATTTTATATCAGTAAGAGCCCTGAGAGATGATCAGGTAGATAGGTTAGAAGTGGAAGTGTGGCGACACATGTAGCGGACTAATACTAATAGCTCGAGGACTTATCCAAAGTAACTGAGAATACGAAGTGTGAGGTTTTCTTGGTATTTGATAGATATTCAATTTTGAGTAGGTATTACTCAGAGTTAAGTGACGATAGCCTAGGAGATACACCTGTACCCATGCCGAACACAGCAGTTAAGCCCTAGAACGCCGGAAGTAGTTGGGGGTTGCCCCCTGTGAGATATGGAAGTCGCTTAGCT
>NZ_KV808745.1:0-67513 GCF_001812375.1 Streptococcus sp. HMSC077F03 | reverse complement strand
CATTCTCGACTATTCTTATTTTCTCCACATCCTGTTAATCCTATTGTTATCAATCCTACTAAAAGTAACATTGCGAAAAACGCGCGTTTTTTCATAACCTTCTCCTTACTTATAATATTCAATAAAACAGCTGACCATAGCTCCCTTATAGTATATCATAAAAGACTGATATGACTGTTTCATCTATGATGTTAAAATCCTGTCTAATTCATTTTAAACCACTGTAATCCTAAAGGTCATGATATAATAGACAATGAATAACAAGCATTACTTGAAGGAGAAATATATGAAAAAATCGTTCAGACTTTGTTGCCTAGCTTGTGTGACAACACTAGCCTTAGCCCTTGGTGCTTGCTCATCAAAGCCATCTACTAGTTCTACAAATAATTCAAACAATCAGGCTTCTACCTATCACAAGAAAGATGTAACTGGTCCTGCTGCTTCATTTGACTGGAATGCCAAAGTTGAACCTACCAACTATGAGAGAACCTTTGTTGAAACAAACAGTGGCAGTCAATTTAATAAAACTCTAGATCGCACTAAAGAGGCGGCTGAGAATCTTGAAAAAAAGAAAAAGGAAATTTCGGATCCTAAGGTTCAAACAGCCCTCAAATTAGTGGATGCCGTCTTTGTCAATCAAGAAAATCTTGACCTAGTTGTGAAATCAGCGGGTGCTAGCAATCAAGAAGAGTTATTTGATAAGATTTGGAACGAATATTTAGTCCCTGAGTTAACTAAAATCCGTCCGAATTTTTCAAATGATACCGTCTTTGAATATAAAGGAGAAAAATATCCTCTCAAAATTTATGCACCTATGTTTTTCAAGGTCAACACTAATGCATTAGGAAAAGCAGGTGCCTATACTCTTGAGGACTATAAGGTAGAGGGCGACATGGTTTATTTGAAATTTATATCCCCAGCTGTAGATACTTACCAATATGAAGTCAAAGCATCCTATCACACAGACAATCTCGAATTCTTTCAAGGACTGGTAGAAGAACAACAAAAGGTTCTTGAAACAGACTATGCTAAAGCTCTAAATATTCGATTTGTTTATCAATTAGCGGCGCTTGATTTTAAAGCAAATAACTATGTCGATTTAGAGGGAATGGATTATCTTGATCGCAACACTCATTACCTCGCCATAAAAGTGGATAATAATGGAGAAGCTAGCCTTGATAATGAAAATCTCGCCAACCTTTTACAAATTAGCATGAAGGCTTCAAATGAAGCCAATAAAGGAAAATTTGAATAAATCTTTAAATCATGAAAAAATCACCTAAAACAGGTGATTTTTGTGTATTCATCTTATCGATAAACCGTCTTAAATCCGACACTGGATACCCTTACTCTCCCAACTCAGCACTGTAAGCGATAATCTGGTCAACTGTGTCAGACAAGAATTGGATGGTATCACGGAGTGGTTTATCTGTAGAGATATCTGCTCCGATAATCAGAGCTGACTCAAGTGGTGTCTTGCTACCACCTGATTTGAGGAGATTGAGCCAGTCTTCAGCTCCATTCTCAGAGTTCTTCAGATGAAGGTAACCAGCAGTCGAGATGACTAGACCAGCAGAGTAAGTGTAACTATACAAGCCCATGTAATAGTGAGCTTGTCTCATCCAAGTCAAGGCCGCATCGTCGTCAATTTCAATAGCATCTCCCCAGAAATCTGTCAAGACTTCCTTCATAATGCTGTTGAGCTTGCTTGATCCAAAGGTCTCCCCTTCTTCAATCAGTGTATATACCTTACGCTGGAAGGCTGCTTCCAAGAGGTGGGTGATGAAATTATGGAAGTAGGTGTCTGTCAAGCGATGGGCAAGAGCGAAGCGTTTTTGACGTGGGTCATCAGACTGGTGCTCCAAGTAGTCACTGAGAAGCAATTCATTGAAGGTTGATGGCGCTTCGACATAGTAGGTTGACATGTGGGCATTGAAGTAGCTTTGGTGATTGTCTGAAAAGATAAATTGACCAGAATGCCCAATTTCATGAATCAAGGTATAGACATCACTCAAACGACCAGTCCAGCTCATGAGGACATAAGGGTGCACGCGATATGGATCCGCCGCATAACCACCAGAATCCTTGCCACTATTAGCAGCAAAGTCCACCCATCGTTCTTCTTGATAGCGCGCAACTTCCTGACAATATTCTTGTCCTAAAGGTTCTACTGACTTCATGACCAAATCATAGGCGTCATCAATAGTAACTTCAGGATTAAGAGCGCTGTCCAAGTCCAATTTCCAGTCTGCAAAGGTCATCTTTTCAAGACCATTGACCTTGGCAACATGCTTGAGGTATCTCTGAGCAACTGGCGCAAAATCCTTCATGATGAGGTCAATTTGACGGTCAAACATGGCACGATCTACTTCTTGCTCAGCTAGGAGATAATCAAAGGCTGAGTCATAGCCCTTCATATCTGCCAACAGTTTTTCAGACTTGACCTGAGCTAAGTAGGCTGCCGCAGCCGTATTTTGGTGCTTACGAAGTCCCTCTGAGAAGGAACGGAAGGATTTTTCACGAACCTCAGCGTCCTCGTGGTTTTGGTAGAAATTTTCATAGGTAACAAAGCTATTTTTGTAGGTCTTGCCATGGGCTTCAAAGTCAGCCATTTCAAAGTCCCCAGCTCGCATCTTAGTGTAAATGTCCTGTGGACTGTAGAAAACTTCCCCCAGATTTGTCAATGCCTTTTCCACATCCGCACCTAGGTAGTGGGCTTTTTTGATTTTGGCCTGACGAATGGCTGCCGTTAAGTGTGGCAGCTCACCCAAACGGTCCAAGACTTCCTCGTCTGCACCCACCAAGGCGTCGTCAAAGAAGGTCAAGGCTACGCTGGCATCTGTCTCAAAGTCCATCCCAGCCTGGGCAATATTGGCAAATTCTTCATTGCTATAGTCTGTCGTCTGAGGCATAAAGGCGTAATTGCCGATATGACTCATCTGGATATAGATTTGTTCCAATTCCGCAAAGGCCTTCTCAAAATCCTCAAAAGTGTGAAGATTACCTTTGTAATCACGGCTAAATTGGTTGATATCTTCGCGCGTTTTCTCGATTGCACGCAAGAAATCCTCACGGTCTTGGTATAGGGCAGTTAAATCCCAAAGTTCCTTTTCTGGAAATTCTGAACGGTGTTTTTGTTCCATTTTCTTCCTCTTATTTTTCTAATTCTAATAATACACTAATGGCTGATAAGGCATAAAGTGGCGCTGTTTCTGCTCGTAAAATGCGATGACCAAGTCCTGCCAAGACGGCTCCTTTGGCTTCAAAACTCTCAATTTCTGCAGGTGAAAGACCGCCTTCTGGGCCAAAGATAAAGAGCAATTTGGCTCCTTTTTCAAGACCAGTGACTGCTTGTAAGAGCGCAGCGGCTTCTCCCTCTTTTGCTGATTCTTCATAGGCCACTACAATAGAGTCGAACTGGTCCAGTTGTGCTAGAAAGTCTGATTTTTTTTCAAAAAGACTAACACTCGGTACCCGATTTCGCTTGCTTTGCTCGGCTGCTCCAAGGGCGATTTTTTCTAGTTTTTCAGCCTTTTTGCCCAATTTCTTGCCATCCCACTTGGCGACCGACCAATCAGCAGGAAAGGCCCAGATTTGGCTAGCACCCAGTTCGGTCACTTTTTGAGTGATGAATTCCAGCTTATCTCCCTTGGGAAAGCCGGATGCGATGGTCACTTGGACAGGTAGTTCCACATTGTCAGCTAATTCTTCAAGCAATTCAAACTGACGATTTTCCACATTTAGCACGCGCGCCAAGCGCTTGATACCATCCTCAAAGACCAAAACAACCTCATCGCCTTCTTTCAGGCGCATAACCTGAAACATGTGCTTGCTGGTTTCCTTGTCCTCGATGGTGATAGGAGAGATAGGACTGCCTTTGACAAAATACTGTTGCATGCTAGCCTCCAATCACACCGGAAATATCCTTGGTCTTCTTAAAGACACAGGCATTCCATTCCCCTTGAATCATGTGGGTTTCAAGGAAAAATCCAGCAGACTCAGCCGACTCGCGCACCATGTCCCACTTGTCCTTGATAATGCCACTCATGATCAGGTAGCCTTCATCCTTGACCAAGCGATAAGCATCCTCTGTCAGATGAATGAGAATATCCGCCAAGATATTAGCCACGATGACATCTGCCTCAATCTCCACACCCTTAAGCAAATCTCCAGTAGCAACGTGGATGTTTTCCATGCCAGGATTAAGTTCAATATTTCCCTGAGCCACACGAACTGCCACATCATCCAGGTCATAGGCGAAAATTTCCTTAGCGCCAAGAAGTGAGCTGGCAATAGAAAGGACACCTGAACCAGTTCCTACATCCAGCACCGTTTCGCCACCACGAAGAACCTGCTCCAAGGCAAAGAGGCTCATCTTAGTGGTTGGATGCGTTCCAGTCCCAAAAGCCATACCAGGATCCAGCTTGATAATCTTTTCTCCCGCAGTCGCCTCATAGTTCGTCCAAGACGGCACGATGGTCAAGTCATGAGTAATGCGAGCTGGTTCATAATATTTCTTCCAGTTGTCTGCCCAGTCTTCCTCAGCCAAGGCTGTTGTACCCATCTTGACCTCTCCTAGATCCATAAAATCTGTCAATTCTGCTAGGCGAACCTGTAAATCTGCCTCAACTACTGCTACATCAACCGTATCAGGATAGTAGGCTGTCACTATGATTTCTTCTTGTTGCTCGACCTCTGGGAAAATCTCACCGAAACGTTCGACATTTCCCACATAGTCCATGCTGTCTTCAATCGCAACACCTTGTGCACCTAACTCAATCAAGAGGTTGGAAACCAATTCCTCTCCCTCACGCTTCACTGTAACTTTTAACTCTTGCCATGTTTCCATCATTAAGATACCAAGCCCGTAAAACACAAAGCCAAAATAGGAAACTCTCTGAAGACGCTTGTGTCTATGAGAAGTTTATCTTTTTGGCACAGTGTTTAGGGCGGGTTCAGTTTAGAAATTTAACCGAACCATCCTTTCTATTTGTCAATCATTTTATTCATGTAAACCATATCCATATCTTCTTTTTCAGGCTCGATATGAGTTTGACGGTAGCCATTTTTCTCATAAAAAGCGACCATGCCCGCATCCTGTAATACCGTACACAAATCCCACTGTTTAATCGTCGGAAATTCCTTTTCCAGTAATCTCAATCCCTCAGAACCATAACCTTTTCCTTGATACTGGGGCAAAATCGCTGCCGTTCCCAACCAAGCCTCCGTCAATTCCTCATTGGTCTGAACTCGTAAAAATCCGATATTTTTGTCCTTTTCTTTCACAAAGTAGTAATAGCTATTGGGACGCTCAACCAATTTCCACTTGATTCGTTCACGATCCTCTAGGTAGGGATCATACTCATCTTGATATTTCTCATAGACAGCCTTAAAGCTAGCCCTTTGAATTGCAATTACGGTTTCTAAATTCTCTGCTCCTGCTCGGACAATCTGAATCATACTACTACCCCCAAATACACACTCTCTCAACTAGTACTTCTATGCTCCCCCTCTCGCTTCACTGTAACTTTTAACTCTTGCCACGTTTCCATTTTGAATCTTCCTTATTTTTCTTAAATTCTTCAATCACATCTGTATAATGTTCTTTCATTGCGCTATGAATCTGCTGTTTAAAAATACCAAACATAAGATAATAAACAAATAGAACAATTCCTGCTAACAGTATCAGAAACAAAAAATATTCTGAAAATGAGAGTGTTTGATTATTCTCACCTTGTAAAGACAGAACATACAGCAACCCCCAGATAAGGGCCATAGAAATCCCAGCTACTTTCGTACCACTTTCTCTCTGCTTCTTTAACTTTAAATATTCCAAATAGATGAATGTAGCTTCTTCTCTAGAATATTGTCCTGTTTTTAGTTTGCGTTTAACTTCCTTGTTTAACGTCGTTGTTGCAATTGCAAAAATCATTTTACTTCCTCCATATAATCCTTCACTCTATCCTGCAACTGGGGTACAACCTTATCTGAGCCAAGAAACTCCTCAACGCTCATCAGTCTATATCCCTGCCCTTCATCACCAAAGACAATCTTGTCAAACTGTTCCTTAGTCAACTTTCCCACTAGAAAAACGGATTTCTTCCCCTCAAAAAGCATACTTGGGTACACCTTGCTCCAAAGCAGGCAATCTTCAGTCAGATGAATTCCTAGTTCTTCGTAAACTTCACGCGCCGCGCACTCAAAAGGACTTTCATCACCTTCTCGTCCGCCACCTGGCAATTCCCAGGTATTAGGGTATGGAATGTTTGCCTTATCATCACGTAAGATAGTTAAGAGCTTATCACCACAAAAGAGGGCAATTTTGCAGCCTGTAAAATCAGAAATTTCTATTTCCATATCAGACTCCTTCGGATAATTCTTTCTCCAACTCTGCTAACCAGTTTTCATAATAGCGTTTCTCATCCCGCACCAAACGGCTAGTCACCATGTTTTGTCTAGCAATTTTTATAGCCTTGTCAGTCTGATCCATATCTTTCTTTACCAGAAATTGATACCAGGCTTGCATTATCTGCGTGTCTGCCATTTTTAGAGATAAGAAGGACTTGACTCCTCGATTACTTGCATACTTCTCTGCTTTCTCATGATCCCTTTCTAGCAAGGCAATTTGAAGAAGGTATAATTGAGAAAGAGTTTGAGACATCGGATTGTCTGTTTTATCTAATAAAAACTGAAAGTGTTTCTTGGCAGTCTCTATCTGACCATCGAATATGAAAACTAGTCCCTGGAAAATCTGAATGCTTTCTGTAAAACTCCCTCTTGCATCCTCATCAACAGGCACGATAAAGTCTTTCAAATCATATTCTTGAGGAGCTAGCAAGGTCTGGGCAGAATGCCTCAACACCAGGTAGGCGTATTTGGTATTTTCAGGATGTTGTAGCAATTCCCAAATTTTTGCTCCATCGGTAATCCCAACTGGCTTAGCATTGATGAGAAGAAAAGATAGATTTAGACAAATCCAAGTAGCTGCAAAATACCAGTTAGCTGTCAAAATTCCATACAATAGGGCCAATAAAATCAAACCAAGATGAACCATCAAGCCTCCTGCAAGCATCAGGATGATTCTTTGATCACTTTCATCTTCTTTTAATCCAATATACTGAGCACCAACATTTTTCAGAACGGCTGTTCGACTCAGATGAAACTTGCCTGACTTTTTGGTCAAAAGAAAGTTTCCTAATCCAAAAGCCACCAGGCGATAGCCTGTCAGGTAACCACAAAATGCATGACCTAGCTCATGAAGGATAAATATCAGATAAATGCTGAGAAAAGTAAATAGATAGCCTGGAATAAAGACTAAAGAAAAATCTAACTCTTTAAAGGCAATCGTCCCAAAAACAAATCCTAGCATCAAAAAAACAAAGGACAGACCAGAAATAAAAGACAAGCCTATTTTCTTCATATACTTTCTCCCCTAGTCTCTAGTATCTCGGATAAGGATAAAACTCTCCTTCTTCCAAGCCGACTTTCCCTTCTTCAAAGACTTCTTGGTTCCATTCCATGACGAACTCTTCTGCTTCTGAGTCTTCCAAAAAGTCCATGAGCGCATCCAGCCCAACCTCTGCAGTGTCTTTGAGGAATAGAGCAAAATAGTTTAAAAATTCACGAGAAAATCCTTTCTTTGGCAGATAAGGTATAACTGTCAAATAGTCTTCCTCATTGACAGTTGACTTAGCAGGGTTGTAAAAGAGTACCGCTTCTTCAAAGAGGATATCGTCTGATGATACCTCTCCGTCCTCGTCCACCATCTCCACACCTGCAGCATTTTGTGCTTCCAATAAAAAACTCACTTCAACTGCATGGTTGCGCTTATCCCAGCTAATCTCAAAGTCAAAGGGAAAGTTCTTGTCCAATTCTTCCTCTAAAACATCTAAAAATCCGTATGTTGCCATTTTGTCCTCTTTCTATGCGACTCTTTAATCGCCCCGATTGCTCGGAAATATGCTAAAATAGATACTACCATCTTACCACATATACATCAGAAAATCCATGTTAGAAAGGACTGCTATGCCAGACAATCTCGCGCTTCGCATGCGCCCAAAAACCATCGACCAGGTCATCGGTCAGGATCATCTGGTCGGATCAGGAAAAATCATCCGCCGCATGGTGGAGGCCAACCGCCTGTCCTCCATGATTCTCTACGGACCTCCGGGTATCGGAAAGACCAGTATCGCCTCTGCCATCGCTGGAACGACCAAGTATGCCTTTCGGACCTTCAATGCCACTGTTGATAGCAAAAAACGTCTCCAAGAAATCGCTGAAGAGGCTAAATTCTCTGGAGGATTAGTCCTATTACTGGACGAGATTCATCGTCTCGATAAGACCAAGCAAGACTTTCTTCTGCCACTCTTGGAAAGTGGACTGGTCATCATGATTGGGGCCACAACTGAAAATCCCTTCTTTTCTGTCACTCCAGCCATTCGTAGCCGTGTTCAGATTTTTGAGTTAGAACCCTTGTCTAATCAAGATGTTAAAGAGGCGATTCAAATTGCTCTAACCGACCCTGAGCGTGGTTTTGATTTCCCAGTTGAGCTAGATGAGGATGCACTGGATTTCATCGCAACCTCTACAAATGGAGACCTGCGTTCTGCTTTTAATTCGCTAGATTTGGCTGTTCTCTCTACTCCCGAGAATGACAAGGGCATCCGCCATATCACACTGGATATCATGGAAAATAGCCTGCAGAGGAGTTATATTACCATGGATAAGGATGGGGACGGTCACTACGATGTCCTCTCAGCCCTACAAAAGTCCATTCGTGGCTCGGATGTCGATGCCAGTCTCCACTATGCTGCCCGCTTGATTGAGGCTGGGGATCTTCCTAGTCTCGCTCGTCGCTTGACCGTTATCGCTTATGAAGATATCGGTTTGGCCAATCCTGAAGCTCAGATCCATACTGTAACTGCTCTAGATGCTGCTCAAAAGATTGGCTTCCCAGAAGCTCGCATTCTCATTGCCAATGTCGTGATTGACTTGGCCCTTTCTCCAAAATCCAACTCAGCCTATGTGGCGATGGACAAGGCCCTTGCTGACCTCAAAACATCAGGGCATTTGCCTATCCCTCGACACCTGCGCGATGGCCACTACAGTGGAAGCAAGGAACTTGGGAACGCCCAAAACTATCTCTATCCCCACAACTATCCTGGAAACTGGGTCAAGCAGGACTATCTGCCAGAAAAAATCCAAAATCACCACTATTTTACTCCAGAAGATACCGGCAAATACGAACGAGCCTTGGCGCAACGCAAGGAAACCATTGATAAATTACGGGACTTGTGAAATCCTTTTCAAAAAAATAAATTTTCCTCTTGATTTTTTTTGAAAAAGTGGTATCATATAAACATAGAAACGCTGTGGTGTACGACTTCACACTTAAGTGTTGACCGACTATTTTTTGTATTATTAGGGAAACAAAAGTCTTCTAACAGCATGTAGGCCGTCTCACACGGAAACAGCTTCAGTTAGAGCGAGTTGCCCACCTGCTTAATTGCGCGGGTTCAATACAAACCGTGAAGTTTCGGCACCAATACAGCTTTTTCTTTGCCTCCTTAGCTCAGTTGGTAGAGCAGTAGACTCTTAATCTATGGGTCGCAGGTTCGAGCCCTGCAGGGGGCATCTAAATCAACAGGAAAAGTCTTGAATTCCAAGGCTTTTTTTACTTTCCTTTTAAAAATTGTCGTGCAATTTGCCGTGTTTTTACAACAAACTTTTCACAGCCATAAATTCCTCACTAATTTTCTCCTCCAATGTATGACCATAAACTTCAACTAGCATAGAGATATCTTTGTGTCCTAAAATTTTCGCAATAACTCCCAAATCAATGTTATTGTGCCATAGGTAACTACCATAAGTGTGTCTAGCACCCTTGGTACTAATTATCGGAAAAATCTCCAGTTCCATTAACATTACCTTTATAGCCTTATTAACTGTTCCAATATCTGGAACATCGTAGGCATAGCCAAAATGCTGAAAAATTAAATTATTTTTATTGTCAATGTTTAATTCTTTGTTTGTTTTTAGTTGTAACATTTTCAATGTTTTTAACAAGGAAAGCATATCTGAAGTAACGGGAACTAATCTTATTGAAGTATTGTTTTTTGGTGGAGTAAACTTATGAATAGCGGTATTGTAACGACGATAAGTTTTAACTTGCTCTCCAACCTCATCCACATCATCCCAAGTCAAAGCTATCAACTCAGAAAAACGCATGCCAGTTTTAAAAAGAAAATAAATCACATACGGTACAATAGATTTCTGATAATCAAACTTGTTTTTCAAATACACTAAGACTTTTTGATAGTCAGATTCAGTATGTAAATACTTTTCTTCAACCTTTTGTCCACTCTTAGTTGAAAACAAATCTACATAAGCAGTAAAATCTTCTATCACTACTTTATCAGCAATAGCCATCTGTATGCTTGCTCGAATACAAGAGTTTAATCTCCCCAAAAAATTCCTTGAGGCATTTTTTCCATATTCATTCATGATTTTTTGATACTCACTGGGCTTAATTTGTGATACAGGTTTATCTCCAAATAGCTTTTCGATGACCTTTTTTCTCATGATGTATTTCTTTTTTGTGACCTCACTTCTACTACTTGGTAAAATTTTTAAATCAAGCCATTCTTGATATAGTTCCGATAAAGTCATATTAGAACGCAAAACACTCCCAGTATTTAGCTTATGAAGGACTTTCTCCGCTTCTATTTTAGCTTCTCTTTTTGTCTTGAATCCACTCCTATGGAGTAGACTCTTACTCCTCTCACGTATAGAGAACGACCAAAGCCTTTTCTTCCCACGCTGTTTATATTCAATATAAGCCATTTTTTACAAATCCATTCCTAACAACTCTTTTACAATGGATTTAGGGACTACCATTAATCGTTTACGTTCATAAAATGTATACCCTCTGGAGACAAGTATATCTCTAGCTTGATGAATAATAGCGTTAGCTGTTGATGGTCTATAACCCATGGAAATCAAATCCTTATTCGAAATCGTATCTTTCATACCGTTACCCTCTCATTATTCTTAGTTTATTGCTAACTTTGGAATATCGCCTTGTAACATAGAATTCATAAACTCAAAAAAATTTATCAAACAAGGCTCTTGATTAAAGATTTCAACAAAATCTAAAGCATTTTGAAAAAAAACATTTAAATTAACCTCAGATATACTTTCAGCAAGTTTTTTATACTTAGCTACCGTTCGTTTATCAGATTCTGCAAATAATTCAGGCTTATTACGAAGAGCAAAAAGATAAATCTTCTCATTAACACCTAAATTATTAAATTCTAAGCCTTTAAAATTTTCAATATACACTGGAATTTTAGCTAAAAATGGCAATCCATTTTTTAATTCCTTTTTTATGTTGCCTTCATTATAGAATTTATACTCAATTCTCCATAGATTATCGTATTGCTTATAAATTTCTATTTCAGCCATATCTCCACTATCCATACGTTCTTTAAGTTTGTTATAAGCGGTTAAATGATAATTACCTTTAGGAGCACCAAAATCCATAGTTTCAAGTTTCATGCCCTTATAAATAGGACGATACATTACTTTTGGCCAATTTACACGTAAAGCCGATAAATCCCGCTCAAAATCATAAGCTAAATGAAAAGTAGATATTGCAATGTTAGACATATACGGAAACAGTCTATGAAAAACAACTAAAAAATTCTTTTTTGAAACTTTAGAAGGAGTAAATTCAATCTTTAAAGGTCTTTTGTTCATCTTAATAGACGCAACGGGGGTATATTCTATGTACCAATTTTCTTTCCCATCATCAAAGAATTGCCCTTTATAACTAGATAGTTCACCATTTCTATTTAAATTTGGCTCAACTACACCAAAGTAATCATATAAGATAAAACTCCCGTTAAGAATCGCAGAATGAAATTCCTCACTGACTTCAGCAGTTAAACTCAGTTTGTCTAATTTCAGACCAATAAAACCATACTTCAGAGATACCTCCTCTTGAAATTTGGAGTAACTCTTATTAGACATTTGATGTATACTTATCGGGCTATTAGAGGGAGCCCGATTAAAAACTTGTTTATCCATGAAATTTCTCCTTCAAAAAACACAAAGTTGAAACATTCTATACACTTAAATTTTAGGGCAAGACTGCCGTTCCACTGACCACGCTCCACTTGCCAGCAAAGCTGGCAGGCCCAGTCTTACCCTAAAATATAAATTATTTAATTTTTGCCATTTCAATCAATTCTTCAAAAGTCCCAATCTTTCTAGCTTGAGTTACCTCATATTGGGCATTTTGACCAAATGAAGCATTATTAACGACTTCAACCTCATAAAGGCCTGGAGCAGAAAAGACAGCTCCAAATTTGGATTTATCGAAATGCATACCTAGGTCACTCCACGAATTCGTAATTGTGGCAATTTTCAACCATCCCTTTTCTTTCTCTTGCTTATTTGATATAGCTAGTACAACAACAGTTTCTTTCATAGTTAAGAACCTTCCTTATTTTAAATAATATACAGCTTTTAATGTCAATCAGTATTGGACATAAATACATTTATTCGAACGTTCGTTCGAACCGGCCTTGTTGTTCGCCGGCTGCACAATGGCATTTTGAAAATGAATAAAAGAATTTTATTCATCTTCAAAACGCTTAAGATTCTCACACACCACAGATGTGTTTTAAAATCATAATATTCAATCCCTCTATTCCAGCTCGTCAACGATAAACATGTGAGCCATATTCATTGCTTTTAGCAACGCCTTATATGGATTGGTATCAGATTCATAATCCTTCATTACATTTACATCTCCTAGCTTCACAAGTATTTCTATCTCATACATCCTCATCTTCATCCTTCATATAATCTTTGGTAGCCCACACAGGAAGTATCACCTCAAATACATCTCTATCAAACATCGGGGAATGGAATTCCTTGGGAGGCTCTCTATCTGTAGAGTAAAGCCCAACTCCTTTATCTTTCTTGACTTTGGGTACATCTGTTGTGCCAAACATCATCTGGCTAGATTCGCGAGTTGGGGCTCCAAGAAATATAGCATTGACAAGCTGTTCTCTAATATTGGTAGAAAGGCTATCGGAACGGGGTTGTTGCATAACAATACAAACCCCCATAGATAGAGACCTTGCTTTTTGAGCAACGATAGCAACCATATTTTCAAAATCTTTTTTAGCTTTACTATCCATCGAAGCAACTAATGAACTATATTCTTCTATTACCAAAAGTAAAGGAGGAAGGCCGAGGTCTATTCCAATACTATCAAATAAATCACTTTTGTTATAAATTTCCATCCGCCTACTCATCTCATCAATATACTGACGTACAATTCTAAAGGCATCCTCATTAGTTGTTCCATAATTTTCTACTAGCATACCTGAGCGTCTTGAAAGCTTATAAAGATCTGACATCTTTGGATCAATCACATATATTTTTGCATGTTTCCCATTTACGGTCTGAGATATGAAACGAGTCAAGTAATAATATGTAAAGAATGATTTACCACTACCTGAGGCCCCCGATATAAGCATGGAAAAGTTTTTTCTCAAATCGATAACAAAATCATCATAGATTTTAATTTTCAAGCTATCATCTTCAAGAGGGAGTGAGGTAACATGTAAACGCTCAGGTTGTCTATATACAAAAACATATTCAACATGAGTCGGATAAACTTCTTTAGACGATAAGCTTATCCCTAGAGCACTGCTTAGGAGAACGTCTAAATTGTCCATCTCTTTCGTGAATTCATCCCCAGATTTCAATGCATGGATTACAATTGAAACATCATTCAATTGGTAATTAAATTTAGCTGAACGAAGAATAGCGCCATCTTTTGTTGCTGTAAAAAGAAAGGAATTTCTGCGAAGCATAAATAGAAGGTTTTCTCTGACAATTAACAGCGGTTCAATCTGCTGAGCCCATCCCTTGATTTTTCTTTCAATGTACAAGGTTATAATTAATCCAACAGATAACGTCAACATTTGGAGAAACAATCCCTTAAAAAGAATACTACTAGAAAGGGACAATATGCTCAAAAATCCTATAGTAAACCAGCGCATCGTCCTCAATTTAGATGTATTAACAAAGTAATTCTCAGACAAAGAAGCCGTTTGTTTAATTTGAAACATTTTTTACCTCATTTTATTTCTGAGATCTTTAATTAAAAGAAAAACAGAGAATAACTTGACCCGGATAAAATAGTAAAGGAATATGGCAAAGAAAAGAAATGCTAGGATTGAGAACAGCACACTAAGTGCAGACCCCACCCCTGTAGGAGTATACACTGATAGAAGAGCAAAGATGAACATACCAAAAAAGCAAAATCTATATTTCTTTATCATTTTTATTTACTCTCTTAATCATAGCTGGTAGTATAGCTAATAATTGAACTACAAAGACTATCAAAGCTACTACTAATCCAAACTTGGCGGATAAGAAGGGATTATAGGAATTGAAGGACAGTTTTCCTCCAAATCCAGCAAAAAAGCTCATAATGGCCAATAATATAAGACAACTCGTTCTCCAGAAATATTCAGTAACCTTCATTTTTTATATTTTTCCTTTCAATTTTTCAATAACAAATTAAGCAATAGCACCTGCAAGGCACTTAACTAGATAGGAACGTTTAACATGTTTCCACTCCAACGCATTAATATAATAATAAAACAAATCGCTATTATAGTTTAGTTCTTTTTCTATAAGGGAAATATTACTAGGCGTAGCTTTTCTAGCAATCGAACGATGATTTTTTCGAATCTCCTCTAACAAACCATCTTTAATATATTTTGAGGAATTCATACTTAAAAAAAATGAATCTAAATGTATTTGTTTTTCCTCGTTAAGCCACGTTAACAAAGTTTCCCCTGTTGACTTATGAACTAACATATTTGCTAATAAGATAGAGTTGGCCATTTTCATAGAACAAGGATAAGTATAAGGTAAACGTAGAATCTTTCGCAGATATGCTTGTGAGTCTTTATCGAAAACAAAACCTAAATTATACTCAAAATGAATGTTCTGCAATCTCGAAGTTTGCTCATTGCTTCTAGGGCACTCATACCCTCCGTCAATAAATTTTTGTTTGAATGTTTCGCTATTCATTATTTAATACTCCTTTTAACTCGTGAATTATTTTTATCAACAATTAACAATTTTTCTTAATAGGTGATGCTCTAGCTTTCATCTTCATTCTCCAATATATACATCTTTGATTAACACATCCAAGCGTTAAAAAAATAAGACAAAGAGTTTGTCATTGATTAACACATAAGGGCGAAAAAAATTTAGAAAGATTCCTTTCTAAGCATATTATACAGAAATTCAGGCAAAGTGTCAATACTTGATTAACACTTTTTTTGAAATTTTTCTAGCAAATCTTTTTTCTTTAAAATAGAAGCAAACAAAACTAACTTCACTACAAATGAAAAGAATACTCTCCCTTTTGTAAGCTCTCTTAGCTTCAACTGTATATCTCTCATACCAGCATATACTAACGTATCTAAAGTCAAAGTCGTTCTCAAGCTAGTAGCATTCATATCCACGCTTTCACTAATATCGCTTATCTTGAGTTTTGAATTATTCAACTCTAACCAATCAATATTATCAATATCATTTAATATTTCTTTATAAGCAACTTCGATAACGTAACTATCAGGAACTGGGATATCTGGACTACCTAGATAAAGCCTTCTAACCTCCTTCAATCCTAACACGCTATCTCTACTTAATTTAATACCTAATCTTTCATTATTCTTCATAAGTTCCTCCAGGTGTTAATCTATAATTAACTATACTATATTTTAAATTCATTTTCAAGCAATTTGTCGTGAAATTGCCGTGTTTCATAAATACGATAAAAATTCATACTCACTCACATAAGCATAAAAACGCCATACAATCACAAACTCAGAACGTCGTACATTCTAAGATACTTGCAGGGGGCATCTAAATACAACAGGAAAAGCCTTGGAATCAGGGCTTTTTTTGTGTCCTCCCTACTTATGTCCCATCAACAGATGCTCAAGATATATTTTGTGTGTAAAAAAATTCTTTTGCTCCTCTACGAAAAACAAAAAAGCTATCCTACCTTTGCAAATTTGGATAAGATAGCGGAATATTTTAATGCAACTCCAACCCAACTCTTTGGAACGAGTAAAGAGATTGAGTTAGAAAAGAGTGTTCTTGAATCTAATGAATACTCTGATAAAGTAAGTGAAATCTTAAAAGCTGTCAAATACATCGAGCATTTCCTACATACTGATGGACAGTACTTAGAGGATTTACTTTACCTAACAAGAGGCAACCAACTATACACAGAAGATGGAAAAGAGTTGTATATTGATCCAACTTCTCAGAAAAGAACACTTCATACCCAATATGAACCTGGTTTTATTGAAGCAAGAGATAAATCTCCACTAGAGCTCTTAATTGAAAATAAGGAGCTATTAGATTAAATAAAAAAAGCGAGGATATCCTCGCTTTTCTATTGTAAAATCTTATTCTTCATTATCAATCATCAAACACTCTGCCTGTGAGTTGGTACATGAGGTAAATGTGCTCCAAGGTTTTGACAATTCGCGTCACATGAAATTATTTAAGCATATCCTTTTCTTTCATTACCATTTTCTGTTATAATAAATTGTACTTCTAAAATAGAAAGGTCTTAAGATGACAACTCTTATTAAACATAAACGTGTAGAATTTTCAGAACTTTTTTATGACTTAGTTTTTGTTTTTGCAATTTCAAAAGTAACTACTTTAATTGACCATCTTCATAACGGTATTTTGACTTGGAATTCTTTCCTTGATTTTTTCATTGCTACTTTGCTTCTCATCAATTCCTGGATGATTCAAACCGATTATACCAATCGCTATGGAAAGAACTCTTTATTTAACATAGTAATCATGTTTATCAAAATGGGAATTTTACTCTTTATAGCCAATATGATTGGACCTGATTGGCAACAATATTTTCATTATCTCTGTTGGGCTATTGGTACATTAACCCTTACCTTATTTTTTCAATATTTGGTTGAATTTTTTAGAAAATCAACCGATGATGTTAATCGGGAAAGTATCAAAGGTTTTCTATGGATAACAGCTCTAGGAAGTTTAGGAGTCTATCTAGCAGCTCTTCTTCCTATTTACGTTGGAGTCTCTGTCTTATTTGCTAGTATTCTGCTAACATTTATTATGCCAAGTATCTTGCTTAATAAAGATAAGCATTACCAGGTAAATCTCCCCCATTTAATCGAGCGCATCTCCCTTCTTGTCATTATTATGTTTGGAGAGATGATTACGGAGCTAGCTAACTTCTTTACAATCGAGAATTTCTCGATTTATTCGGTTCTTTATTTCATTATTATGATTTCTCTGTTCTTGTTTTATTTTGGTCAATTCGACCATGCTATTGATGAAAAATCTAATCAAAAGGGACTATTTCTAATTTACAGTCACTATCCTATTTTCATTGGACTTCTTATGATGACCGTTTCGATGAGTTTTCTTCTGAATCCTGAAGCTAATCGTCTCTTTGCAACCAGCTTCTCTTATATCGGATTTGGCCTCTTCCAAGTTGCTGTCCTAGTAAATGGGCCCTGTAACAAACACTATCTTCGCTATTCGAAAAGTTACTACTGTGTCCAAGCGACACTCTATCTGGCTGCCTTGATTCTCTCTTTAATCTTTGCTTCTAATCCTATAATAGTAGTGAGTATTACAACCATTTTAGCTCTAGCTATAGCCATTCATTTTATTTATTTTTATATGACACAGAATAAAAAATATTCCAAATCTAACTGGGAGTTATTTTAATGAGTTTATAACATAAAAAAAGCTTTGGGAACCAAGGCTTTTTGTTGTTCTGAACTAAAAAATGACAGGATTGTTAGGATATTCTGAGTTTAGTATAGATAAAATTCTTTCCTTATAAAACAAAAAACGCTATCTAGCGTTTTTTGTTATTCTTAGTTACTCGTCTAATCGAATAAACATCATTGCGTTAAGCAAAGAGATGAGAGCGACTGTATTGACATTATTGGAATAGATCAGTCTCTTATTTTCAATAGGTGGAATAATAAAATTTGAAATAATGATGTCGTAAGGTGATTCTTTTAGAGCATCAATGGACAACTCTAATTCACTCCAGACCTCCAGTTCAAAATTGTTACTGCAATAGTAAGCAAGTGTCTCGGCTACCGATTTTGCATGATACTGATCAAAATTACTCACGACCAAAACCTTTAATTTAGGTTGGTTTTGTAAAAGATTTAACACTAAGTGTTTGCTATGGGTGATAAAAGTATAGGATAAATGATTGACCTTCATTGAATTACGATCCATATCCAAAGCCTCTAGATAGTGTTCAATCCCTTCCTTCACCTCTGAAACAAAGCGAGGGAAAATATTTTGAAAGTTCTTGATTGTATTGCCTTTTTGATCAAATAAGATAAACTCTGTTGATAATTCCTGGCGATGCAGATGTGCCGTATTGTGCATATGCCAAATCAGATTGTCCTTATTGTCTACTTGAAGATTATACTCTCTTGATACCTGATCTACTAGCTTTCCCAATAACTGATACGATTTTTTTACATAGCTGTCTGTTTTTGCATGGTTGAGAAATACTTCTTCATCTATGAAAAACATTTTTTGAAAATAGGTTACAAATAATTGACCTATTACTTCTTTATTCAGTGAGATCTGATATTCAGAATCAAAACTCGCTACAATCTCGTTGATTCCTTCTGCCTGCATAAACGATTCCAACAATTGATTGTTAAAAGAGTCTCTCTCAACTTCCATGAAATGACCAAACTTTATGCGATATAAATTTGTAACCAGAAGTAATTTTAACATTCTGTGAGTTGATAAATTCATCGGGAAAGAAGTTGCTTTATAGACTAATTCCAATAATTGAGACAAGGGTTCTTGAGAAAAATCTTCAAAGGGCCATTCAAGGAAATAATATTTCTCTGAAAAATACTGGGCAAAAAAGTAACGGATATCAATCTCATTTCCAGTGATTCGAACTGGATTGAGGCTAATTTCAAAACGATATTGTTTCTTAATAATTTTATTAATATGACTGATGATACGATAAAGAGAGGAAGAACTGATATAAAACTCTTTGCAAATACTATCAGTATCACATCCTTCATTAAAGAAGACAAATTCTAAAATTGAAAAGTGGGTTGAATGCTTAAAAAAATGATGATAGACCATCTCAATATCACTATCATCGGTATTAATGATACGGATGCCGTTTGTTGAGGAATGAAATATCAAGTCAGGAAAAGAAGATCTGACATGGGACAAGTCATCTTTTACAGAACGTTCTGCACAGTGCAATAATTCTGCTAGTTCTGAAATATGAAACCAGCGCTTGTTTTCAAACAGTAATTCTAATAATTCTAATTGTCTGTGACTTTTTTTCGATAATAAATCTCTCATGAATAGCTTTTCTCTCTTTATAATAAACTAAACGATTGCCTATCAATCTTCATGCAATTATACCATATAGAGTGCATTTATCCTCTTACAACGACTTTTGCTTGTCATCAAAAGACTAGTCTAATCCCTTAGAAACCCAGTAGCATCAAGATTTTCTTATTTATTTGTACCTGTGGTGTGTTTTTATAATACGTAGTTTGAGACAAATTATTACCCTTCCATATTTAAATATTATATAATTAATTCAATCAAAGAAATTGGTTTTCTGAAATTGATTCTTTGATTTAGAAATAGAAAAGGAGGATACACTATGTTGTGGTCCATTATTGTAGGAGGTCTTATTGGTCTCATCGCAGGTGCAATCACTAAAAAAGGTGGTTCAATGGGATTGATTGCGAATATCATTGCAGGTCTTGTCGGTTCGTCTGTAGGGCAATCACTTCTAGGAAGCTGGGGACCTTCATTGGCTGGAATGGCTATTATTCCGTCAATCGTTGGTGCTGTGATTGTTGTTGCAGTCGTTTCATTTCTATTTGGTAAAAAATAAGCATTACCTAATAAGAAATTAAAAGTGATAAGCCATAATTTTGAATACTGTAGACGGGTAAAATTATGGTTTAAAGCTTTTCAATTGAAAGGATTTAATATGTCAAAATCAAAGAAAATATTGTTACTTATTTTCTGTATTTTAATCTTGGCTATTTTCCTTCCTATTCTCATAGATTATCATCAGGTCAGTGATTTAGATATCCACTTATTCAGTTGGAGAGAACTCTACGCTGAATTTCTGATTGCTAGATATGTCTTTTGGGGGACACTTGTCCTATCTGTTTTAGTGTTAATTTCAATGTTAGTAATACTCTTCTATCCTAAACAGTATTTAGAGATTCAATTAGAGACTCAAGAAGATACATTAAAACTAAAAAATTCAGCTATCGAAGGCTTTGTTCGATGTTTGGTCATTGATCATCAGTTGATCAAAGAACCAACAGTCCATGTAAATAGCCGCAAAAATAAATGTTTCGTTTATGTTGAGGGCAAAATTCTTCCTTCGGACAACATCTCAAAACGATGTCTTGTCATTCAGAATGAAATAACTCATGGATTAAAGCAGTTCTTTGGTATTGAACGTGAGGTAAAACTTGAAGTTAAAGTGAAAGAATTTGAACCTCCAAAAACGACCAAAAAGACTGTTAGTCGTGTAAAGTAAGGAAGTAAAAAATGGAATGGTTTAAAAAATATCAGTATCCAATCATTGCAGGTCTAGTAGGTGTCATTCTCGCTTGCTTTATCTTATCCTTTGGCTTTTTCAAAACACTATTTGTACTAATTTGTGGAGCCTTAGGAGCATTTGCAGGATACTATGTTAAGGAAAAATATTTAAATAAATAAAGGAGTCTCGTATGTCAAACGTAGATAAAAATGTAGAAAAAAAAGATGTTGCTGTTGTTTCTCAAGATGTTAAAGGGGAACTCACTTATGAAGACAAAGTAATCCAAAAAATCATTGGTCTTTCACTTGAAAAAGTACCTGGACTTTTGGATGTGGATGGAGGATTCTTCTCTAATCTAACAGAAAAAATTATCAATACAGATAATGTCACTCATGGTGTCAATGTTGAAGTTGGGAAAGAACAAGTCGCAGTTGACTTGAACATTGTTGTTGAATACCAAAAGAATGTTCCAGCTTTGTACAAAGAAATCAAAGATGTTGTCGTATCACAAGTTACAAAAATGACTGATCTAGAAGTAGTTGAAGTCAATGTGAATGTTGTTGATATCAAAACGAAGGAACAGCATGAAGCAGATTCAGTTAGCCTCCAAGACCGAGTAACTGACGTGGCTTCTTCAACAGGAGAATTTGCTTCAGAACAATTTGAAAAAGTGAAATCTGGTATTGGTTCAGGTGTAGCTGCTGTTCAAGAAAAAGTAGGCGAAGGTGTTGAAGCCGTTAAAGGCGAAACAAAAGAAAATGCTCGCGTACACTAATTTATCTTGTCAAAATCAATCAATTTAAAGGAGGCAGAATCATGTCAACAGAAGAAAAATTAAACCAAGCAAAAGGTTCCATTAAAGAAGGTGTCGGCAAAATGATCGGCGATGAAAAAATGGAAAAAGAAGGAACAGCTGAAAAAGTTGTTTCTAAAGTAAAAGAAGTTGCTGAAGATGCTAAAGACGCTGTCGAAGGCGCTATTGAAGGTGTTAAAAACATGCTTCACAAAGATGAAAAATAAGGCTAAACGTTAATTGACCTTTTCATTATAGTAGTCAAAAAGAGGACCGTAAATGTCCTCTTTTTTTTGTAGATCGGATTCTAAACACGCTTCCCATTTTTCGTTAAAAGAAATTCTTAACAGGAAAGTCTCTGGTTTCAGGGCTTTTTTGCTTACTTAAAATAATATCTCCCTTTTAAAGAAAGAAAATTTAAAAGCTTGCACACTACTAGACTGGCTTATTTATCCACCACTTGAGCCTCAAATTGGGCTGGTTGGTTGTCTACATTGGTAATGGTTATCGTGTAGGGCTTGTTATTGGTGGCATCAAAGACTTTTTCACCTTGGTAACTCACAACAACTCCATCTTTTTCTAAATAAATATCTGCTTGATTGTTTGGAAGTTCTTCATCCTCCTCATCGAAACCATGGCTTTTTGTAATTTTTTGTCCCTCTACTTCATAGTAAACATCACCATTACTCTCACTCCAAACACTTGAGCCAGTTAATTTAATTTTACTTGAATCGTTTTTCTTCAAGATGAAGATTGAATAGTATTCCAAATCTTGTGTTCTGGGATTTACTCTTAAGTTGACGGATTGACCTGGTTGAAGAGTGTATTTGCCATAGTTCAAAACGGAAAAGACAAACCAGACTAGCAGCAAACTATACAAGACTCCTATAATCATTCGTGAGGGCCTACTTTTAAACAAACGTAAAAGTAACACGAAAGAGACAATAAAGAGCAATTCTGTAAACATTCTTTTCCCTCCTTTCTCATCATCGTTGACATTCTGAACTGAGTCTCGCATCCATTTCTCACTAGTAACATCAACCATACAAAGTCTGATACATCTTATCTAGAAAATCTTTCAACTCTTTTCGAACAATCTTTAACAGGCGTTCTTCTTCGGCTTGAGAGATGTTCACATCTTCTTTTTTTGATTACTAATATGAGAATAGTAACTACGTTTTAGGGTTAAATGATGATCTAAAATATAGTAGGCATCTATTTTTTCCTCATTTACCATTGTTTCAAATAAAACCGAGACTTCATCCCTTCTAGGATTCGACATTTTCAAATCGATGTCTCCTTTTATCCCTATCTCCATCCAAGCGAATGGCACCGTCGGGAGGAACAATATAGCCTGCTTTACGCATGTCAGACGCATATTTCCCTGAATCCATTAAACGTTGTAAGACAGCTATAGTGTCCTTTTCTTCAAAGGAGGTCTTTAATTGGAAGCGTTCTTGGTGGCTTTGATACTGAGAATAAAGAGTGATACCAACAACTAAGGCAAGTAAAGAAGCGAGCAAGATTCGTATTTTTCTACATCTCGACATGTTTATCTCCTCTATCTTAGAAATCATAGAAGTCTTGTTTCTAACTTTGAAAGATAACTTCCTTATCCTTGAAAATCCTTGGGACTCTAATCCCCCGTGACTGTTATCTGCCCTTTTTCATGATGTATTTTCGTATAGGTACTTCAACCATTTGAACGATTTCAAATCCTTCTTTTTGGTAAAGCTTGTAAGCTGTTTGATTTGCCTCATAGACATTTAGAGAAATAGTATCTATGTCTTCATTTTCAAAGGCCAAACTAACAAATTTTCTTAAAGCTTGGCTACCTAAGCCTTGCCCCTGTTTCTGAGGGTTGATAAAAAATCTCCCGATATGAAGATTCCTGTCTTCTAGCCTGATTTTCTGGATAAGCCCCACAAACTCTTGTCCATCAAAGATTGAAAAGATTCCTTCCAAATCTTGCAAGACTTGAATTGTTAAAGGAAAAGGAATCATTGGTCCCATCCATTGTTCTTGAAAAGCTTGGCCAAGGGAGTTGGACCATTGGCATACGAGCTGAGCGTTTTCTGTACTCACATTTTCTTCAAAACGAATTGTCATCTATTTCCTCACCATCTTATCAATGTTTCTTTATTATACTACTTCTCCTATTTTTTACGAATAGATAAGTATGATTGATCTTTATTTTTTTCTTGTCGGGAGCATTCTCGCTTCTTTCTTAGGTTTGGTCATTGACCGTTTCCCTGAGCAATCCATCATTCGACCAGCTAGTCACTGCGATTCCTGTCAGACTCGCTTGCGTCCATTAGATTTGATTCCTATTCTCTCGCAGGTCTTCAATCGCTTTCGCTGTCGCTACTGCAAGATTCGCTATCCATTCTGGTATGCCCTCTTTGAATTGGGCTTGGGGTTACTTTTTCTGGCTTGGTCATGGGGCTGGATTTCCTTGGGTCAAGTCATCCTAATCACTGCTGGCTTAACCTTGGGTATCTATGACTTTCGCCATCAGGAGTATCCCTTACTGGTCTGGATGACTTTCCATCTAGTCCTAATGGCCTGCTCTGACTGGAATCTGGTTATGATTTTCTTCCTTGCCCTTGGAATCATGGCTCATTTTATCGATATCCGCATGGGAGCAGGGGATTTTCTATTTCTGGCTTCTTGTGCGCTTGTCTTTAGCGCGACAGAACTACTCATCTTGATCCAGATTGCTTCTGCGACGGGCATTCTGGCCTTTCTCCTGCAAAAGAAAAAGGAAAGACTTCCTTTCGTGCCTTTCCTCTTACTTGCTGCTTGTGTGATTATTTTTGGTAAGCTACTGCTTGTTTGATAAAGTCCTCAATCGGCTCTCCTTGGTGGAGAGCTTTTACAATTTTCGAACCGACGATAACGCCATCTGATACCGCATTGAAGCGTTCTACGTCTTCTTGACTAGACACACCAAATCCTGTCAAGACTGGGATGTCAGCTACTTGATGCAATTGTGCCAGGTGCTTGTCCAAGTCTGCACGGTAATTTCCTGATTTCCCTGTTACCCCATTGATGGCAACGGCATAGACAAATCCCTCAGCTCCCTGGATTAACTCTTTTTGGCGCTCGAGTCCTGTGGTCAAACTAACTAGGGGAATCAAGGCGATATCTGTGTCTGCCAAAAAGGGCTCTACAAAGTTGGCATGCTCATGAGGCAGGTCTGGGATAATCAAGCCCTTAACTGCTGTATCTGCCAGATCTTTGACAAATTTCTCCACACCGTACTGAAAGAGGGGGTTGAAGTAGGTCATGATGACAAGCGGAACTTCTGTTTGAATGGTTTTCAAGGTTTCAACCAAAGCCTGGGTAGAAGTTCCATGAGCTAGACTGCGCAAGCCTGCTTCTTCGATTACAGGTCCATCTGCAACAGGGTCTGAAAAGGGAATACCCACTTCAATAGCAGAAACACCCAAATCTTCTAAAAAGTGGATTGTTTCACCAAGACCATCTAATCCTTTCTCATGGTCCCCAGCCATGATATAGGGAACGAAAATTCCTTTTCCTGCTGCTTTGATAGCGTTCAATTTTTCTGTTAGTGTCTTAGACATGGGCTTCTCCCTTCTTTGCTGCATCTGCTTCCAAGCGGTCTTTGACTTGAACCACATCCTTGTCCCCACGACCAGATAGGCAGACAATCATAGACTTGTCTGGACCAAGTTCTTTGGCTAATTTCACTGCAAAGGCAATGGCATGGCTAGATTCCAAGGCTGGGATAATCCCTTCCACGCGAGACAAGAGTTGGAATCCTTCCAAGGCTTCCTCGTCAGTCACAGGAACATAGCTGGCACGTTTGATATCGTGGTAGTGAGAATGTTCTGGACCGATACCAGGATAGTCCAAACCTGCTGAGATAGAGAAAGCTTCAAGAATTTGCCCATGTGCATCTTGGAGCACATCCATAAGCGAACCGTGGAGAACACCTGGGCGACCCTTGGTCAAGGTAGCTGCGTGGTGCTCCGTATCCACACCAAGCCCTGCTGCTTCAGCCCCATACATTGCTACTGACTCATCTTCTACAAATGGATGGAAGAGACCGATAGCATTAGAACCACCACCAACACAGGCTACTAGGGCATCTGGTAAGTCTTGTCCTGTCAAGTCACGGTACTGTTGTTTAGCTTCTCGACCGATGACACTTTGGAAGTCACGAACAATTTCTGGGAATGGATGAGGTCCCAAGGCAGAACCAAGGATATAGTGGGTGTCATCGATGTTAGCTACCCATGAACGAAGGGCTGCATTAACTGCATCCTTGAGCACGCGCGAACCATCTGTCACGGCCTCAACCTTAGCTCCCAAAAGCTCCATACGGAAGACAT
This sequence comes from Streptococcus sp. HMSC077F03, assembly GCF_001812375.1. Classification (GTDB taxonomy): domain Bacteria; phylum Bacillota; class Bacilli; order Lactobacillales; family Streptococcaceae; genus Streptococcus; species Streptococcus oralis_S. The sequence goes on along the minus strand of NZ_KV808745.1, from coordinate 41,679 downwards.
TAAGGGCTTGGCGTTTAACATCTTCCTCACCCATATAGATGGTACATTCCATGTTAAAGAGAGCTGCAGCAGTTGCAGTTGCCACACCGTGCTGACCAGCACCCGTTTCAGCGATAATTTTCTTTTTACCCATGCGTTTAGCCAGAAGAACTTGTCCCAAGGCATTGTTAATCTTGTGAGCCCCTGTATGGTTGAGGTCTTCCCGCTTGAGATAAATCTTAGCTCCACCGATATGCTGGGTCAAGTTTTTTGCGTAGTAAAGAGGAGTTTCACGTCCTACGTACTGACGTAAGAGCTGGTTTAATTCCTCTTGGAAACTTGGATCCGCCTGACTTTCACGATAAGCTTTTTCCAACTCCAAAACTGCTGTCATCAATGTTTCTGGGACAAAACGTCCGCCGAATTTTCCGTAAAATCCTTCTTTATTTGGTTCTTGATATGCCATGCTTTACCCTCTCTATAAATCTTCTAATCTTTTCATGATCTTTTTGTCCATCTGTCTCCACTCCGCTCGATACATCTACTGCATAGGGAGTGAAGTGTTGAATTGCTTTTGCTACATTGTCTTCCTTAAGCCCACCTGCGATAAAGAAGGGCTGAGCAAGTTCTGCTGTATCCAGTTGACCCCAGTCAAAGGTCTGACCACTCCCTGCCACAGGCGCATCAAAGAGTAGATAGTCTGCCCGAGAATGAGGCACATGACCATTTCCATCCACCTGCACAGCCTGAATGCTGGCACAAGGCAGATCCTCAAACAAATCATCTGCTACCTGACCATGAAGTTGAACCAAGTCCAAACCAACTTTTTCAATCGCTTCTAGCAGTTCTGCCCGACTTGGTGAAACAAATACGCCAACTTTTTTTACATAGGAAGGAATGAGCTTTGCCAGCTCAGCAGCCTCTTCCAAGGTCACCTGCCTTTTACTAGGTGCAAAGACAAAACCGATGTAGTCTGCCCCTGCTGACACAGCTGTCTCTACCGCTTCTTTGGTCGATAATCCACAAATTTTAACCTTTGTCAATCTGCAACTCCTTGATTCTTTGAGCCACATCTTCTGCCTGCATGAGAGCTGTGCCCACCAAAACTCCGTTAAAGTATGGTGCTACACGTTCCGCATCTTGCCCTGTGAAAATGGCAGATTCAGAAATGTAATAGCGACCTTCCTCAAAATGCTGGGCCAAGTCTACACTGGTCTGCAAGTCGACTTCAAAGGTGGTCAAGTTGCGGTTATTAACCCCAATAATCTCAGCACCAAGCCTGTGGGCTACTTCTAGTTCAGCTAGATTGTGAGTCTCTACCAAGACTTCCAGACCAAGCTCTGTAGCATAGTCATACAGTTCCTTGAGGCGTTCTTCTGACAAGGCCGCGACGATGAGCAAGATAACTGTCGCACCTGCATTACGAGCGCGGATAATTTGCTTTTCATCGATGATAAAGTCCTTGTTGAGCGTCGGAATCTGCACCTGACTGGAAATCTCCCGCAGATAATCCAAATGTCCTTTAAAGAAAATCTCATCTGTCAAAACCGAAATCATCACTGCTCCATTTGCTTCATAAGTCTGGGCCTGTTGCACAATATCCACATCGAGATTGATATCTCCCAGACTAGGGCTAGCTTTCTTGACTTCTGCAATCACCTGCAAGCGGTCTTGATGATTCTTCAAAAATTCTGCCAAGCGATAGGTCTGGCGCAAGGGCTGGATTTGCTCCAGCTCCATTTGCTCGACTTCACGCGCCTTCTGCTCTAAGATTCGTGCTAAAAATTCCTGACTCATTTTTGGTACTCCTGTAACAGTCTGAGTTTTTCAAGGGCCTTGCCACTAGCAATCACTTGACGGGCCAAGGCTACTCCTTCCTTGATACTAGCTACCTTACCATTAGCATAGAAACCAAGACCTGCATTTAAAACTGTCGTTTCCAAGAATGGACTTGGTTCGTTTTGAAGAACGCTGAGCAAAATTTCTGCATTTTCCTGAGCATTCCCTCCACGAATATCTTCGATAGCATAGCGTTCCATCCCCAAATCCTCTGGAGTGAAGCTTGACAAGGTGATTTCGCCATTGTCAAGAAGAGCAATCTTGGTTGTTCCGTTCAAGCCAGCTTCATCCAGCCCTTCTGGTCCAGCAACCACGATGGCACGTTTGCGACCCATGTTTTTCAAAACCTGAGCTGTACTTTCTAGCAGTTCTGGACGACTAATGCCAAGCAACTGTGTTTCCAAGGCCATTGGATGAATCAGTGGACCAGTCAAGTTCATGATCGTTGGAATTCCTAGTTCCAAACGAGCGGGCATGATGTACTTCATAGCTGGGTGCATATTTTTAGCAAAGAGAAAGACGATTCCAGTTTTATCGAAAACCTTACCTAGTTCAGCTGGTTTGAGGTCAAGATTGATGCCCAATGCTTGAAGGACATCTGCCGAACCCGATTTAGAAGAAATCGAACGGTTACCGTGCTTGGCCATGTGAATGCCACCACCAGCCAAGACAAAGGCTGCAGTTGTCGAAATGTTAAAGCTGAAGGACTTGTCTCCACCTGTACCGCAGTTATCCATAGCGTCCTGGATTTCAGTTGGAATGTGTTGGGCATGGCCTCTCATGACTTGTGCAATGGCTGTGCGTTCTTCCGGTGTTTCCCCCTTCATCTTAAGGGCCAAGAGAAGAGAAGCAATCTGCGCTTCGGTTACACGTCCAGTAACGATACGTTCAATGACATCCGTCATTTCCACACCTGATAAATTTTCAAATTTTGCTAATTTTTCAATAATCTCTTTCATCCTAGTTTCCTCACTTTACAACCTTCTCGATAAAATTCCGAATAGAAGACAAGCCATCTGGCGTTCCGATGCTTTCTGGATGGTACTGGAAGCCATAAATCGGCAGGCTTTTGTGTTGAATTCCCATAATAGCTTGGTCATCAGTCGAACGAGCTGTCACTTCAAAGCCTTCTGGCATTTCTTCAATCAAAATACTGTGGTAACGCATGACTGGACGACCATCCTCAATCCCCTGATACAAAACAGATGGCGCTTCAAAGCTAATATGGCTCTGTTTCCCATGCATGACTTTTGGAGCCAAGCCTAGCTTCCCACCAAAGACTTCTGCGATAGCTTGATGACCCAAACAAATCCCTAGAATCGGCTTCTTACCTGCAAAGTCACGAATCATGTCTTCCATCTTTCCAGCATCAACCGGCCAACCAGGACCGGGAGAAAAGACCAGACCATCTGCTTTTTCAGCTTCTTCATACAGCTTGGGATCATCATTTCTCAAAACCTGCACTTCTGCAAAATTCCCAATGTATTGGGCCAAGTTATAGGTAAAGGAATCATAGTTGTCAATCAATAAAATCATGGTCTTAGTTCTCCAATTCTAGTCATAGATTTAGCCTTATTAATGGTTTCTTGGTATTCGTTTTGGGCGATGGAGTCGTAGACAATCCCTGCCCCAGCCTGTACATAGGCTGTTTGATTTTTGAGAATCATAGTTCGAATGGCGATGGCGAAGTCCATATCACCCGTCGCAGACAAGTAGCCGATTGCTCCTGCGTATACGCCACGTTTTTCCGTCTCCAGTTCATAGATGCGTCTCATGGCCCGAATCTTTGGTGCTCCTGAAACTGTTCCAGCTGGAAGTGTAGCTTTCAAGGCATCCATGGCAGTGAGTTCTGGAAGCAAACGTCCTTTCACCACGCTGGTCAAATGCATGACATAGCGGAAGAGCTCCACTTCCATATACTTGGTGACTTGGACACTTGCCGTTTCAGAGATGCGGCCAATATCGTTACGCCCCAAGTCTACCAACATCCGATGTTCTGCTGTTTCCTTCTCATCAGAAAGCAGATCAGTTGCCAAAGCTTTGTCCTCTTCATCCGTAGACCCTCTTGGTCGCGTACCGGCAATCGGATTGGTTGTCACAATGCCATTTTTGACAGAAACCAAACTTTCAGGACTAGCACCGATGATTTGATAATCCCCAAAATCATAGAAATAGAGGTAATTAGATGGATTGGTCACGCGGAGATTTCTGTAGAAGTCAAATGGATTTCCAGTAACTTCTGCTGAGAAGCGCTGGCTAAGTACGCATTGGAACATATCACCATTACGAATCAAGTCACGAGCGGTTTCCACCATTTGCTCAAACTTCTGAGGAGCGATATGCGGTTTGAAGTTCAGCGGAGATAGAGCCAAATCTTCAAATTCATTTGGAGCAGGGATGCGTAATTCCTCCAGCACTTGATTCAAGGCTTTTTCCAAATCTTCTTGACTGCGATCGCTATAAAGAGCATCCTCTATGACATGAATTTTTTCTTTCTTGTGGTCAAAGACCATATAACTCTCATAGACAAAGAAATGCATGTCTGGCGTCCCAATGGTATCCTCAGGGATTTGACCGATTTCTTCATAGAGCGAAATCATATCGTAACCAACAAAGCCAATAGCTCCCCCACCAAAAGGGAGGTCTGAATGGTGCTGGCTCTTATGAGTCACTTCATAAAGGAAATCCAAGGGATCCCGATCAATCACTTGCCCATTTTGATAGAGGACTCCATTTTCAAACTGAATCTCAAAAACAGGATTATAGGCTAGGATAGAAAAACGAGCGGTTTCCTTGTCTCTCGGAATACTTTCTAAGATCACCTTGTGTTGCCCCTTTAGGCGCATATAAGCCAAGATTGGTGATAAGACATCTCCATGAATGATTCGTTCCATTGTAATTTCCCTTTCAGTTTCTTATTTTTAATTTTTTGTCTTTTTTCTATTTCCCTTAAATAGTGCGGACGGGAGGTAAAATTATCCAGTGGATGATTTTAGAAAACCATAAAATGAAAGACCTAATTTTCGAGCTCCTCGCTCATTCATTTCTAGGCTCAGGCTAAAATAGTTCCCCGAACTATTTTACTCTCAAAAATTCCGTTCTAGAGAAGCATCTTTGCTTCTCTAGAATACCACTATGGCGGGAAATAGCGTTTCAATGCTCACTTCGTTTGCAAATATTTTATAGAAATCTATCTATTGATGAAGCATAATTTAAAACTGATGACCATATCTACGATAAATATATAAAAATCCCCACGCAAAAATAACTTGCGTGAGGACGAAATTCGCGGTGCCACCTCAATTATAGGATTTCTCCTATCTCTCATTCCTATCTCAGAACATTCCTGCAACAGGCTGTGCGATAAAGGGCACTCCCTTGAGAATTATGTTTTCTTCTCTCGTTTCAGATAGACCCAACCTTACAGCATTCTCTGCTTGTTTCCAGCAACCACAAGCTCTCTGGGAAAGAAAGTACTGTAATTTTTCCATCTTTTATTTTTTAGCTTCTAGGTAGTCTGCAATCGCAGCTACGTCCTTGTCTCCACGACCAGAGACATTGATGATGATAATCTCATCTTTACTTAGTTTCGGTGCACGTTTAACCGCTTCTGCGATGGCGTGCGAACTTTCAATCGCTGGGATAATCCCTTCAGTCTTGCTTAGTAAAAGCAAGGCTTGAACAGCTTCTTCGTCTGTCGCTGCTACGTATTCCACGCGACCTGAATCTTTAAAGTAGGCGTGTTCTGGGCCAACCCCTGGATAGTCCAAACCAGCTGAGATAGAGTAAACTGGAGCCAACTCACCGTCTTCCTTAAAGACTGCATAGGTCTTCATGCCGTCGACAATTCCGATACTACCTTTTGTCATAGTGGCTGCGTGCTTGTCTGTATCAAGTCCATGACCAGCAGCTTCGACCCCAACCAATCTGACTTCTTCATCAGCCACATACTGTGAAAAAGCACCGATAGCATTGGAACCACCACCTACACAGGCAATAACGTAATCTGGTAAACGACCTTCTTTTTCTAAAATTTGACGGCGAGATTCTTCACTGATGACCTTTTGGAACTCATGAACAATTGTAGGATAAGGGTGAGGACCCACAGCAGATCCCAAAACATAGAAGGCTTCAAGGTCATTCATCCATGCTCCAAAGGCTGCATCGACCGCATCCTTGAGAGTTCGTGTCCCCGTTTCAACTGCGTGAACGGTCGCTCCCATCATCTCCATGCGGAAGACATTGAGACGTTGACGCTCCACATCTTCTGCCCCCATGTAGACATCACAAGCCATACCAAACTTGGCTGCAGCAGCTGCTGTCGCAACACCGTGCTGACCAGCTCCTGTTTCTGCAATCACTCGTTTTTTGCCCATACGTTTGGCAAGAAGAATTTGCCCTAAAACGTTGTTGAGCTTGTGAGAACCAAGGTGATTAAGGTCTTCGCGCTTGAGATAAATCTTAGCTCCACCTAGGTGGTCTGTCAAACTTTCCGCAAAATAAAGCGGTGTTTCGCGACCGGAATAGTCTTTTAAGTAATGACGAAATTCTGCCAAAAACTCTGGATCATCCTTGTATTTGTCAAATGTCACTTCTAACTCATCCAACAAAGCCTGAATCGGCTCCGGTACAAAACTACCACCAAATTGTCCAAAATAACCTTTAGTTGTCATAAAATTTTTCCTCTTTCCATATTAATTCGGCTTTTTGTTTGCTTTTAGTAGTAGGCAAGGAGCTGCAGATAGAACTCAAGTTCATCAAAGCGACTTAACGCCCTAATAAAAGATAAACAAAATGACCGAAAGAAAAAGCCCACACACAGAATCTACTTCTGTGTGAGGGCGTTGGTAACGCGGTGCCACCTCAATTATAAAGGGACTATTCCCCTTTATATCTCTGCCTTGTCTAACAACAAGTTGCACTGTAAGGTGTGCGCACCGAATTTTCATTGTTTCAAATTCATTTTTAAAATCAGCCCACTTTCACTACTTCCAACCACCTGTTCACAATCACCACAGGCTCCCTGAAGATCAAACATAGTTACTTTTCTGATTTGTTGAGAATATTATATGCTATTGTCCGCTTTTTGTCAAGATTTTTTTATGATTTTTTTCCAGAACCGAGGATTTCTTCAGAAATTCTCACCAAAGTCTGAACGATGTAATCAACTTCCTCATCGCTTAATTTTGTATGAAGAGGAAGCGTAATTTCATTTTCAAAGAAGGCATAGGCTCTTGGATAATCTGCCATATCGAAACCAAGATTCTTATAGGCTGTCAGGAGAGGAAGCGGTTTGTAGTGTACATTACTTGCAATTCCTGCTTTGGCCAATTCTTGGATGATGAGGTTGCGTTCTTCTAAACTTGCTCCTTCTACATGGGTGATATAGAGGTGGCGTGAAGATTCGACACTATCAGTCTTGTGTGCCAGTGGGTGAATACGAGTACCCGCAAAACCACGATCATAGCGGTCCACGATGTCCTTACGACGTTGTAGCAAAGCTGGGTAACGATCCAATTGTACCAAACCAATCGAAGCCATGATATCCGTCATGTTGCACTTATAGGCTGGTGTAACGATATCGTATTCCCAAGAACCCAATTGCATCTTAGCAAGGGCATCTTTGGTTTGACCATGAAGGGAAAGGATTTGGAACTCCTTGTACATCTCTTCGTCATCAATCGCTGGATTGGCTTTCCAAGTCGCACTTCCTCCCTCAGCCGTTGTAAAGTTCTTAACGGCGTGGAATGAGAAGGAAGTAAAGTCAGCGATAGATCCAGCTGGTTGTCCTTTATAAGTAGATCCCAAAGCATGGGCACTATCTGAGACAATTACGATACGGTTAAAGGCTTTTTGCCACTTGCTAGCAGCTGTAAAGAGGTCCCGTTTCTTCTCCACCACTTGGAGCAAACGATCATAGTCGCAAACAATCCCTGCAAGCTCAACCGGAATAATCACCTTAGTCTTTTCAGTGATGGCTTGCTCAAGCAAGTCATAGTCCATCTCAAACGTATCTGCTTGAATATCCACCATGACAGGTGTCGCTCCTACGTGTGTGATAACACTACATGAAGCTGTATAAGTCATAGCTGGAACGATGACTTCATCCCCAGGTCCCACTTCCAAAACACGCAAAATCAACTCAAGAGCGGCTGTCGCAGAGTTGAGGCAGACAGTCTTAGGTGTCTGTGTGTATTGAGACAAGCGGCGCTCCAGTTCTTTTGTCTTCGGACCTGTTGTGATCCAACCAGAACGAAGGGTATCCGCTACTTCAGCAATTTCAGCTTCGGTAATATCGGGAGGTGAAAATGGAATATTGTAATTTGGCATTGATTTGCTCCTTTTATCTGTACTCATTTTCTCATGACTACTTTATTTTAGTACTTCAAACACGGTTTGAAACATGATTTTGATGTCTCCAAGGAAACTAAACTCTCGGAGATAGGCGAGATTATAGCGCATCTTTTCAGGAAGGACATGTTCGACATAGGCCTGGTCAACCGACAGACCTTTCTCTGTCATCTGACTGATGATGGTGTCCTCATCCTTGTAGTTGATACTGGCTGGAGAGGTGATTCCTGCTGGCAAGAGCAAGGTCGCCATCATTTCAGGACTATACTGCTCTGTGTAACGTGGCACTTCAGGACGGGTCCCTACAAAGGACATTTCGCCTTTAAGGACATTGACCAGCTGAGGTAGTTCGTCCAAACGCACACGGCGGATGAAATTTCCAACCTTGGTAATGCGACTATCGTTAGCAGAAGTCACCAGACTTCCTTTTTTATCCGCATCCGTTACCATAGTACGGAACTTCCAAATCTTGAACCGACGATTATACTGGGTCACGCGCTCTTGCTTGTAAATGACAGGTCCCTTGCTATCCAACTTGATCCAAATGCTCAAGACAAGAAAGACGGGAGAGGTCAAAAGTAGCAAAAACAGGGCCAGAACCCAGTCCAGGCAACGCTTGAAAACCAGCGAACCTTTCCTTTTAGAGACAAGCTGGTAGTAAGACTTAACCTCGCTTGATTGCATTTCCACGGGTAGGTCTTCCCATTTCAGCATGCTGTTTCTCCTTTGTTTTTATTATACTATTTGTCAACATTTTTCATTATACCACAAAATGGAAAAGGCGGTGCAAGAAATCTGTGATTTGAAGAATTTCCTTCTGGTGCTCAATGAAAATCAAAGTACAGCTTTGAGGTTGCAGATAAAGCTGACATGGTTTGAAGAGATTTTCAAAGAGTATTAGGACATGGCCCCAGCCTGCAAGCTATACATTTTGTGATAGGTTCCTCCCAAGGCCAAGAGTTCCTCATGGGTTCCACTCTCGATGATACGCCCCTTGTCCAAGACGTAGATGCAGTTGGCGTCTTGGATGGTCGAAAGGCGATGAGCAATAGCAATGGTCGTCCGACCCTGTCTCATCTTAGCTAGGGAATCTTGAACCAAACTTTCTGTTTCAGAGTCAATATTGGCTGTCGCTTCATCCAAAATCAGGATTTTAGGCTGACTGGCGACAGTTCTAGCAAAGGCAAGAAGCTGGCGTTGGCCAGTAGAAAAGCTCGAACCACGCTCAGAAACAGGTGCATCATAACCCTGCGGAAGGTCCTGAATAAAGGAATCTGCATCGACAAAGGCAGCTGCAGCCTGGACCTGATCATCACTAAGATCTTGGTACATGGCGATATTGGACTTGATAGTCCCGTGATAGAGGAAGGGATCCTGTAAGACCAAACCGATGTTTTTTCTCAGCTCTTCCTGACTGTAGTTCCTGATATCCACATCATCCAAGAGAACGTGGCCTGACTGAAATTCATAAAAACGCATGAGGACATTGATAATGGAAGATTTCCCAGAACCTGTATGACCTACAAAGGCAATGGTTTCGCCCTTGTTAACTGAAAAGGAAATATCATCCAGAATCGGATGTTTGCCATCATATGAGAAACACACATGTTCAAAACGGATATTGCCTTCTTTGACTTTAGCTTTCCCATCTTTTTGAAGAGGCTCATAGGTCGTTTCGTCAATCAAGGCAAAGACACGACCTGCAGATACCATGGACGTTTGAAGGGTTGAAAAGTTTTGCGTTACCTCAATCAGGGGATCAAAGAGACGGTTGATGTACTGGATAAAGGCATACATGGTTCCGGCCGTTATCCCGATAGACAGACCACGGTAACCAAAGTAAGCCATCAAAACGGCGTAGCCTAGGAGTTTCAGCAAACTCATGGCAGGACGCAAAAAGAGGGCATCCAAGGCTACAGATCGGTTGGCATAGACCAAGTGTTCTTGGTTGATTTCATCAAATTCTGCCTGCAGGCGCTTCTCTTGATTAAAGGCCTGGATAATCCTGATTCCCTCGATATTCTCTGCCAGCTTACTATTGATATCCGACAAGAGACTTCTGGTTTTTTCGATGATTTTCACTGACTTTTTCCGATAGAGATTGACCAAAAGGAAAATCAAGGGAAGAAAGAGCAAGACTAAAGCTGTCAAACGAAAATCCAGCACCAACATGGTATACAGGGTTGTCAGAAAGATGAAAACTGCTGAGATAAAGCTGGATAAAATTCCCGAAAACATGTCACTGATGGTCTCGGTATCATTGGTCAAACGAGAGACGATGGAACCTGCTGGCGTCTTGTCAAAATAAGACATGCCGAGTTTCTCCATATTGGCAAAGGCATCCCGACGAATATCTCTGACAATACTGTAGGAAACCCGCGCAAAGAGAAGATTGCCGATATACTGAACTAGAGTTTGTAGGATATAAAGACCATAGTAGACCAGCAAAACGGTCACAGCAAGTTGGTTGAGATTGCTGAGGTACTGGTCGATAAAGTGGGAAGCTACAAGGGGAATGACACTTTTAATGACCGTCGTCGCGAGGAGAAAACTGAGTGCCAAAAAGGTCAGGAGGCCATAGGGCTTGAGATAAGACATCAAGCGCTTCAATACAACCCATTGTTCTTTCTTATTCTGCATCTTCTTCTCCTTTCATTTCCAATTGCTGAGACTGGTAGGTTTGGGCATACCAGCCATCTAAAGCTAGCAGGTCTTCGTGTGTACCGCGTTCTATGATTTGGCCATTTTGCAGGACTAAAATCAAATCTGCATGGACGACTGCACTGAGACGATGGGCTGTGATAATGGTTGTCTTATTCTTCCGCGTCTCCTTGAGATTGTCGATAATCGCATACTCTGTCTTGGCATCCACGGCGGACAAGGAATCATCTAAAATTAAGATATCAGGGTCTAAAATCATAGCCCTACTCATAGCCAGACGTTGCTTTTGACCACCTGAGAGACTGACTCCCTTTTCACCGATCAGCGTATCAAATCCCTGAGGCATGTCCACAATATCTTTATAAACTTGAGCTAGTTTAGTCGCTTCCTCGACCGCTGAAAGGGGCAAATTAGGATTGCCGAAGCGGATATTGTCTAAGATAGAGGTCGCAAAGAGAAACTGATCTTGAGGGACATAGCCCATGAGACCACGAAGGTCTGTCAGACGATAATCACGAATATCGTGATCGTTTAGATAAATAGCTCCCTTATCCACATCGTATTCACGCAAGAGGAGCTTAATCAAGGACGTTTTCCCAGAGCCTGTCTGTCCGACCAAGCCTAGGGTTTGTCCTTTTTCTAAACTAAAGTGAATATCCGTCAGTGTCTCCTCATTTTCAAAGGCAAAGCTGTCAATAGCGTACTCCAAACGTCCATTTTCAATACCGTCCAGAGGAAACTCAGGGTCTTTTACAGGTGATTCCTGAGATAAAAGTTCCTCAATCCGTTGGTAAGAAACCTTGCCTCGCTGAGTGATATTAAAGAGGAAACCAATGGCCATAAGAGGCCAAACTAGCATATCCAAGTAGCTGATAAAGGTGACCAGATTCCCAACCGTGATTTGCCCTTTCTGAACCATCAAAGAGCCGACCAAGAGAGTTAAAACATAGGACGAACCAACAAACAAGAGAACCATGGGGTCAAAGAGACTATCGTATTTCATGGTTTGGAGATTCTTTTGGAAGGTCAATTCATTGACTGTCTGAAAGGACATCAACTCGTCCGCCTGATACCCGAAAGACTTGGTCACTTTAATACCTGATACAGACTCCTGCACCTTATTATTGAGTTCAGAAAAGGCAGCCTGTGATTCACCAAAGGCCTTGTGGGTCTTTCTCCCTAGACGACTAGTCGCATAAGCCATGAAAGGCAGGGGAAGAATAGCAACAAGAGTCATCTGCCAAGAAATGCTAAAAAGCATGGTCAGCAAAGTCACCAGCGCCGTGATGGAAGCATCCACCGCAGACATAACACCGCCGCCTGCCAGACGGGTTAAGGCATTGATATCATTTGTAGCGTGTGCCATCAGGTCTCCCGTTCGATAGGTCTGATAAAAGGCTGGAGACATTTTTGTGAAATGCTCAAATAAGCGAGACCGCATAATCTGCCCCAAACGGTAGGAGGTTCCGAGGATATACATACGCCAAACATAGCGCAGATAATACATCCCAAAGGCTGCAAGGAGCAAGTAAAATAGGTCAAGAAGAAGGTCCTGCTGGGTTAATTGCTCCGATGTGATGGCATCAATGACCCGCCCCATAACCATAGGGGGAATGAGATTGAGGACGGAAACCAAGACCAGAGCCACAATCCCGACTAAATAACGGCGTTTTTCTAACTTGAAAAACCACCAAAGTTTTTGAATAATGGACATAACATCCCTTTCTGATTGCAAATAGAAACCTGAGGCCAAGACCCCAGGTTTTTCTTATTCATAGGTTACAACTGTGACGGCACCCTTGTCATACTCAGCGATAAAGATATTGGCCACATTGTCATGTCCTTGTTTGCTTAGATTATCAAGCAGCCACTCTTCGCTACGGCCAATCGATTCCAAAACATCGACTTGGATCACACCGTCAGTCACAACTGGATACTTAGGATTTTCATCTCCTATTTGGACCACGATGAGTTGGCCATTTTGCTCCTGCACAGCGCATTTGACCTGTTTCATCTGGAAAATCCCTTGGCTACGAAGTTTGAGAGCAACTTCTGCTGCAGACAAACCAACTGAACGACAGGCTTCTGGGTCAATCTGCCCATTTTTGATAAGGAGAGTTGGTTTTCCATCAATCAAGCGTTTGACAAAACGAACATTGTTATTGAGCCACTTGAGGGTCAAGACCAAAATCGTCCACATCATCAAAATCACTGCGTACTGCAGAATACTGATTGAACTATTGTAAATCACCCCACCGATGATACCACCAAGAACATAGTTCTGAATTTGGTCTATAGCAGAGTTAGGTGCTAGATTCCCCTTTCCTGTCACATTAATAACAAAAACAAGAGAGAAAAGACCCAGGGCCAGTTTGATTAAAATTTCCATATAATTGAGTGTCATTTGTTTACCTCCACCAATTCAATAGCGTCTGTTTGATGCAATTCTAATTTCTCTAAAAGATACTTGTCTGGTTGGCTCCCGTTCATGGCACGATAGAAATTTGAACCTACCTTGATAAGTGCTCCATCAGTGTCGGCAGAAGTATTGACATAAACTTCTGATTTATCCACCCCCAAGTCTTTGGAAACAACCTCTATGAAATGAAGGGAAGTTTGAAATTGGTTGTTAGAGGCTTGATTGGTCTGGTATTTTGAGATTGTCACCAAAAGCATGGCCACCAAGGTCAAGGCCAAAATCATGACCAATTCCCGAAACTTAGTCCCCTTTTTATCTCGATAGGCTTTAAAAGCAAAAAATCCTGTGATAGCTAGGAGAACAATTCCAAAGCCAATCATGATGCCATTTTGCTGACTGATTTGGCTAAGTACATAGTCATATGAGTAAAATTTCATTTATTTTCACTCCCTTTCATAAAATCATTCTTAATTATAAACGAAAGAGAGTGATTTTTCAAGCCATACGTTGGGGAAATAGACCTTTTTTTGGTATAATAAAATCTATAATCTGAATGAAAAAGGTAACTTTATGAAACTTATCTCATGGAATATTGATTCCCTAAACGCTGCCCTAACTAGTGACTCAGCTCGTGCCAAATTGTCCCAAGAAGTCCTACAAACCTTGGTCGCTGAAAATGCTGATATCATCGCTATCCAAGAAACCAAGCTTTCTGCCAAGGGTCCTACAAAGAAACACTTGGAAATTTTAGAGGAACTCTTCCCAGGTTACGAAAACACGTGGCGCTCTTCCCAAGAACCTGCCCGTAAAGGCTATGCTGGAACCATGTTCCTCTATAAGAAAGAACTTACGCCTACTATCAGCTTCCCAGAAATCGGTGCCCCTTCTACCATGGACTTGGAAGGCCGTATCATCACTCTAGAATTTGATGAATTTTTCGTAACCCAAGTTTACACTCCAAACGCTGGCGACGGTCTCAAACGCTTGGAAGAACGTCAAGTCTGGGATGTCAAATATGCGGAGTATTTGGCTGAACTAGACAAAGAAAAACCAGTCCTTGCGACCGGTGACTACAACGTAGCCCACAATGAAATCGACCTTGCAAATCCTGCTAGCAACCGCCGTTCACCTGGATTTACCGACGAGGAACGTGCTGGATTTACCAACCTCTTGGCAACTGGATTTACGGATACCTTCCGCCACATTCACGGCGATGTTCCAGAACGCTACACTTGGTGGGCACAACGCAGCAAGACTTCTAAAATCAACAATACAGGCTGGAGAATCGACTACTGGCTGACAAGCAACCGCGTGGCTGACAAGGTGACCAAGTCTGATATGATTGACTCAGGTGCGCGCCAAGACCACACACCCATTGTCATGGAGATTGAGCTCTAAGGAGAAAGCTAATGGACTATCAAGCTATCATTCCTGAATTTGTAGTATCTGACATCGAAAAATCACGCCACTTCTACTGCGACTTGTTGGGATTCTCTGTCGAATACGAGCGCCCCGAGGAGAAATTTCTCTTTCTCTCTCTTGAAGACTGCCAGCTCATGTTAGAAGAAGGCAGCGCAGAAGAATTAGCCCAACTGACCTATCCTTTCGGGCGCGGTGTCAATATTTCCTTTGGCATTGCAGATGTTCCTCAGCTCCACCAAAAAATGCTGGAAGCTGACTATCCTATCCATCGTCCCCTGACAAAAAGAGAATTTCGAGTGGGAGATAGCTTTATTTACCCTCATGAATTTGCGATTTTGGATCCAGATGGTTATTTTCTAAGATTTAGCGAATAGAATAATCGAAGTCTACAATACTATCTAGCCTTGTAGGCTTTTTCGTTCGCTTTTATGATCTATTTGCTAACAAAATATTTGATTTATAAAGCTAATTGGTGTAAAATAAAAACATTGGCAGTAGCCTATTTAAAATTGAATATCATTTTACTTGTTTATGTCGTGAATTGGCACGACGTTTCTACAAGGTGCTGGAACACCTAACAATGAGTATGTCAGCTGAAGGTATGGTTTTGGCCATGCCTATTTTGGGGACTTGCTTAGGGAATTAAGTAGGTCCTTTTTTCTAGCCCTTTTTGAGACGATAAAGGCGATAGAAAAACACAAAAGAGTTTAGACTTTAGGAGGTCTTATGAAATTATTAGAAGAGCGCATCCTTCAGGATGGGCATATCTTGGGTGACAACATCCTCAAGGTAGATTCCTTTTTAACCCATCAAGTTGACTATCGTTTGATGCGGGAGATTGGTAAAGTTTTTGCGGAAAAATTCGCAACTGCTGGCATTACCAAGGTCGTAACCATTGAAGCGTCAGGTATTGCCCCAGCCGTTTTTACTGCCGAAGCTTTAAATGTTCCCATGATTTTCGCCAAGAAAGCTAAAAACATCACCATGAACGAAGGCATCTTAACTGCTGAGGTTTACTCCTTTACCAAGCAGGTGACCAGCACCGTTTCCATCGCTGGAAAATTCCTTTCACCAGAGGACAAGGTCTTGATTATCGATGATTTCCTAGCAAATGGACAAGCTGCCAAAGGCTTGATCCAAATCATCGAACAAGCCGGAGCAAAAGTTGAAGCGATTGGTATCGTGATTGAAAAATCTTTCCAAGATGGTCGTGATTTGCTTGAAAAAGCAGGGTATCCAGTCCTATCACTGGCCCGTTTGGATCGTTTCGAAAATGGTCAGGTCGTATTTAAGGAGGCAGATCTCTAATGCAAAAACAAGAAAAACACTCGCAAGCAGCTGTTCTTGGCTTGCAGCACTTACTAGCCATGTACTCAGGTTCTATCCTGGTTCCTATCATGATTGCGACAGCTCTTGGCTATTCAGCTGAGCAGTTGACCTACCTAATCTCCACAGATATCTTCATGTGTGGGGTGGCCACCTTCCTCCAACTCCAACTCAACAAATACTTTGGGATTGGACTACCAGTCGTTCTCGGGGTTGCCTTCCAATCCGTCGCTCCTTTAATTATGATTGGGCAGAGCCACGGTAGCGGGGCTATGTTTGGTGCCCTTATCGTTTCAGGGATTTATGTGGTTCTGATTTCAGGCATTTTCTCAAAAGTTGCCAATCTCTTCCCATCTATCGTAACAGGCTCTGTCATTACCACGATTGGTTTAACCTTGATTCCTGTCGCTATTGGAAATATGGGAAATAACGTTCCAGAGCCAACTGGTCAAAGTCTCTTGCTTGCAGCTATCACTGTTCTAATCATCCTCTTGATCAACATCTTTACCAAAGGATTTATCAAGTCTATCTCCATTTTGATTGGGTTGGTTGTTGGAACTGCCATTGCTGCTACCATGGGCTTGGTTGATTTCTCCCCTGTTGCAGCAGCACCGCTTGTCCATGTCCCAACTCCCCTCTACTTTGGGGTGCCAACCTTTGAAATCTCCTCTATTGTCATGATGTGTATCATCGCAACGGTGTCTATGGTTGAATCGACTGGTGTTTACCTAGCCTTGTCTGATATCACGAAAGACCCAATCGACAGCACGCGCCTGCGCAACGGTTACCGTGCAGAAGGTTTAGCCGTCCTTCTCGGAGGAATTTTTAACACCTTCCCTTATACAGGATTTTCACAAAACGTTGGGTTGGTTAAATTGTCAGGTATCAAGACTCGCCTGCCAATCTACTACGCGGCTGGTTTCCTAGTCCTCCTTGGACTCCTTCCTAAGTTTGGTGCCCTCGCCCAAATCATTCCAAGCCCTGTCCTTGGAGGGGCCATGCTAGTGATGTTTGGCTTTGTTTCCCTTCAAGGGATGCAAATCCTTGCTCGTGTTGACTTTGCTAACAATGAACATAATTTCCTTATCGCAGCTGTTTCAATCGCTGCAGGTGTCGGACTCAATAACAGTAATCTCTTTGTCAGCATGCCGACAGCCTTCCAAATGTTCTTCTCAAACGGAATCGTCGTAGCCAGCCTACTGGCCATTGTACTCAATGCCGTATTAAATCGGAAAAAGAAATAAAAAAGAGGTGTAGACCTCTTTTTTGTGTGACAAAATAAAAACATCTACTCATATATGCTAGTCTCATAGTCCTGAAAATCATCTGCATCAAGAACTATTTCACCATTCTTATACTTTTCTCTTACAATACGTTCAGCTTCATACTTATCTTCAGCTTCTATACTCACTAAACGGGTTAGAGTTTCAGTAATTTCTATAGTATACTTTTTCATCTTAAGTTTCTCTCCAATAACTCACTTATTAGCAATAATCTATGTTTTGGGCTTTCCAACCACTCTGGTAATTCATCTCCATATTCCCAGCTATATTTTTTATTCAATAAAGAAAGTTGTTTCTCATCACCAAACTCCATATTTTCAGATAACCACCTCACACAATCAGGGTCTGATAAAGTATAAACCATTACACATAAGTTTTCATAATTACTCTCTGTTTCATAATCAGGCCAGATGACTTTTAAGAAATCATACACCTCTTCTGATGCAACAAGTTGTTTCGTTTTCATAATTTCCGATACTTTCCTCTACCTTTAAATTCTATTATTTCTTTGTCTCTTAATATTTGAAGCTGTTGCCTAATCTTTTCTTTGATATGGTTGTTCTTAACAAAGATATTTTTTAGGTCACTTTCAAAACGATACATATCTTCAAGGGTAAATTCTGAACCCTCTATCTTATCTATACAATTTAGAATTTCTATTGTCCAACCTCTTACTGAAAGAGAGTTCTTCCTTAAAAATAAACTTTGCTTAAATTCTTTTGTAACTTTTTCTGGATCCCTAACTTGCCCATTTTGCACGAGAAATATTCTTCCTTTGGAAGGTACTTGTGATAAATCTATGTTACAACCAATCCAACCGGCGCGTCTAGAAGTCGGTGCAAGTGGTTTTCTTTGAATAATCGATTTCGGTGTGACAAATTGCTTCGGAAGGACAAGAAAGTTATTTACCTCAAAATTTTTTGTGTAAGTTAAAAAAAAGAAATTAGGATTATTATCTGCCTGCACACGCTCCATCATCGTTGCATAAGCACCATCATTGATTGTTGATGAAAAATTCCCTTTCTTACTTTTTAGTTCAAACTCCTCGCTACAATGATTACAGAAAAAATCTGCTACAGGCCTATTATTTTCAAAATGATTTAAGGGATTGTTCCCACAATTAGGACAATAAGACTGACGATAAACCCAATCTTCCGTTAGAATACGAGCCTTTTGGCTATTACTTTTATAGTTTTCTACTAATTCTAAATTAAATTGTAATTCCATTCAAAAATTCCTCACTAATATGAGAATTCACTCGATATAAGCAATTAAAATATACTATAACTAGTATACCACATATACGTACCCATTACCCCTGTATTTCACCACTCTCTTTTATATTTCCTTCTAACCTATTTCATAAATTAAAAATGAGTAGGCTATATTTGTCCTACTCATCTATCTCTATATTCTTACCTGTCTCTCATCTGACCGCTGGCCTGTGACAAACATGGTAAAGGTTGCCTTACAGACATTCTTACCCTCTTGATTGCTGATATCTACATCCACGACACAGGTTGTACGGCCTTGATGGACACATTCTCCTTTTATGGTCAACACATCATCGCGTTTCCCTGCCTTGAGGTAGTTGATGGAGGATTGGAGCGTCACTACGTCTAGTCCTAGCGAGATGAGCACCAAACCACTGATCTGGTCACAAAGGGTGAAGAGATAGCCACCATGGGCATTGCCATAGTAGTTGAGCGACGAGTCCACTACTTTGGTCGTCACCTCAACGTGGCCATCTTTCATCTCTTTAATTTCATAATTTTCAAAAGCTGATATAGCGTCAAAATGAAAATCTTTCATATTTTCCTCCTAAATTTCAAACACTATATCATACTACTACTTTTTACAAGACTAGGCAAGAATTATTCACTAGTCTGGTAAAATTCCAACCTGATTAACAAAGCGCATAAAGGATGCTTGTCCCTGTTCCGTTTGCTTGTAGACTCCTGCATCCTCAAGTACACGAGCAAAGATAGCACCCACAGAGTCCTTAACGATTTCAAGGGCTTTTTCTTTATCCGTCAGATCTGAATGTTGGACTTTGAGTTGGTCTGCCCATTCCTGATGATAAGCGGCAACTGAGACATCTTCTCCCACTAGGTAGTTAGCGACTTGCTCCACTTCTGCTTTCAGGCGTGGTGGCAAAATAGCCAAGCCCATGACCTCAATCAAGCCGATATTTTCCTTCTTGATATGTTGGACATCCTTGTGGGGATGATAGATGCCATCCGGATGCTCTGCCGAAGTCTGATTGTCCCGCAAGACCAAGTCCAATTCAAACTGTCCATCACGCTTACGCGCAATGGGTGTAATGGTGTGATGCGGTATCCCGTCTGTCTCTGCCAAAATTTGCACTGCAGGATCTGAATACTGACGCCATTCCTGCAATATCTTATCAGCCAAGTTGATCAAATCTTCTTTTGAATCCGAGGTCAAACGTAGCACTGACATAGGCCACTTGACAATCCCAGCCTTGACCTGATCAAAACCAGCAAATCGGAAAGCCTTTTGCAAAGGAGCCAATTCCATAGGAAACACGTGACGGCCTCCTTGATAGTGGTCATGGGTGAGAATAGAGCCTCCCACGATTGGCAGGTCGGCATTAGAGCCTGCAAAATAGCCAGGAAACTGCTCTACAATAGCCAGCAGACGCTCAAAGCTCTGACGACTGATAGCCATGGGGCGATGCTGGCCGTCTAAGAAAATACAGTGCTCATTAAAATAAGCATAGGGCGAATACTGGAAGCCCCACTCCTGACCCGCCATTTCAAAACGGATAATGCGGTGATTGCTTCGAGCTGGATGGTTAACCCGACCATGGTAGCCTTCGTTCTCTAGACAGAGTTGACACTGTGGGTAATTGCTAGCTTGAACCAACTTAGCTGCCGCAATCTCTTTTGGATCCTTTTCAGGTTTAGACAGATTGATAGTAATCTCCAGTTCTCCGTAGTCTGATGGTACACGATAAGCGATATTCTTAGAAATAGCCTTGAGCTTGATGTAGTCATTTTTCTGGCTGAGCTGGTAAAAATCACCTATCGCCTGCTCAGGAGAGTGAGCATAGGTTGTCCAAAAGTCACGATTAACCTGACTTGGACAAGGAGTTACCAAGTCCATCAGTTCAGAACCGAGGATTTCACGCGCAGTCTGACTGTCCTCAATCGTCTCTAATCGAACTGCTTCCTCGACTAACTGGTCCTTAAGGTCAATCAACTCATCCAGATCAGTCTCAACTTCCAAAACACCTTCACCCACTCGTGCTAAGACACGATTGGTTAGGTAGATTCGATCCATTTCCTCAAATGAACTTTCAGCAATGACTTCCGTGATAAATGCATCTAGAACTCCTTGACTCATTGATTCTCCTTCTTACTTTCTAAATAATCTCTGACAGCATCTAAATCCTGAAAAACTTGTTCTGTTTTATTTAAGAAAGACTGTGCTGGCATTTTTAAGTCTGGAATACAAATAACTGGTATCCCAGCTCTATACGCTGCTTCAATCCCTGCTTCACTATCCTCTAGTACTAAGCAATTCTCTGGTAAAACATTCAAATCAATACAGGCCTTTAAAAATATATCAGGGTAAGGTTTACTTCGCTTTACATCTTTTGCAAAAACTAGATGGTCAAATAGGGACAGTATCCCATTACTATCCAAAATCATTCTAGCTCTAGATTCAACACTTGAAGTTGCTAGAGCGATTGGAATACCTTCTCTTTGCAAAAAAGCAAGCAAATTTTTAGCACCTTTTTTTTAAATTTACACCTTTGGCTAATATTCGAGCTTCCAGTTCATAAACTTTTTCCAAGGTTTGGTCAAAGTTCCAAGGTAAATCATAGTTATCTAAAAATCGTTGAACATTCTCCTCTTCCCTATGTCCACTGTATTCTCTAGAATATGTTTCTTCTGTGAAAGGAATTCCAAAATCTTTAAGCAATTCTTGATAAACTTTTAGAGAAATGATCTCAGTATCAGCTAATAAGCCATCTAAATCAAATATTACAGCGTCCATTTACTTCTCTCCTAGTCTAAAACGCGAGTGCCACCTGCAACTTCAGCGATATAGAAGCTTGGAGCATATCCAACGACTTCCTCATAGTGCTTGCCAACAGCTGCTTTAAAGGCCTCAACAGCATCTTTTCGCACCAAGGCAATGGCACAGCCACCAAATCCTGCCCCTGTCATACGAGCACCCAGAACACCTTCCTGAGCCCAAGCTGTGTGAACAAGGGTATCCAATTCCAAGCCAGTTACTTCATAGTCATGCTCCAAAGAAACGTGAGATGCATTCATCAAGCGACCAAAGGTTTCCAAATCACCTGCTTGAAGGGCTGCTTGAGCTTTAAGAGTACGTTGGTTTTCAAGCACAGCATGGCGAGCACGTTTTAAGCGATTTTCATCTTTAATCAGATAGCTGTATTGGTCAAAGGCCCACTCATCCAATTCACCCAAGGTCTGAATATCCAAGGCAACTTGCAATTCTTCCACAGCTTTTTCACACTCAGCACGGCGTTCATTGTACTTAGAGTCCGCCAGTTCACGACGTTTGTTGGTGTTCATGATAACAACGACATTGTCCTTCAAATCAAGTGGCACCAAGTCGTACTCCAAAGTGTTGGTATTCAGGTAAATGGCACGTTGGTCAGCACCCATACCGATGGCAAACTGGTCCATGATACCAGAGTTTACTCCGATAAAGTTGTTTTCTGTTTGTTTTCCGATTTTAACCAAATCCAAACGGTCTAGTTTTAAACCAAAGAGATGCTCTGCCACAACCCCTGTCAAGAGTTCCAAGGATGCTGAAGAGGACAAGCCTGCACCATTTGGGATATTCCCATAAACATAAAAATCAAACCCTTTGTCAATCACATGCCCAGCTTCTTGCAAGAAATGAAGAACCCCTTTTGGATAGTTGGTCCAGCTGTGCTCTTTTTCAAATTTGAGGTCAGCAAGAGGCACTTCGATGATACCCTTGTCCTCAAAGTTGGCTGAGTAGAAACGCAAAACTTGATCGTCACGCTTGCGAGCTGCACCATAAGTTCCCAAAGAAATAGCAGCTGGAAAAACGTGACCACCGTTGTAGTCCGTGTGTTCACCAATCAGATTGATACGACCTGGTGAAAAGAAAGTTTGGTCTGCTTCTTGACCAAAAACGGCAAGAAAATCTTTGCGAAGGGCTTCAGTAGTAAGATCTTGTGTCATATAAATTCTCCTTTGACTTTCCGTTAAGTCATCTTAACGTGTAATCGTTTTCTTCTATTGTATCCAAGGGATTTACCAAGGTCAATCCTTTTTACTAAACTTTTACTAAACTATCAGTAAAAATCAGAAAAATATGATATACTAACCTAAAAGGAGGAGGATTTATGGCTACCTTAAAAGACATCGCACAGCTAGCCTCTGTCTCTATTGCGACCGTATCTCGTGTCCTCAATCGCGACCAGAGCCTATCTGTCACAGAAGAAACCAGACACCGTATTTTAACCGTCGCGGAAGAGCTAGGCTATACTAAGCACCTCAAGACAGGCGAATCCCACAAACCAAAGCAAAAGATTGCCATTATCCAATGGGTCAGCGAACAAGGGGAGTTGGAAGATCTCTACTACTACCAGATTCGTCTCGGTATTGAAAAAAGAGCCCAAGAGTTGGACTATGATATCTTGCGCTATTTTAATGACCATCCTTTTACACTGAGCGAGGAAGTGATTGGCATTCTCTGCATCGGAAAATTTAGCCGAGCTCAGATTGCTGCCTTTGAAGAATACCAAAAACCTCTAGTCTTTATAGACAGCGATACCCTCTCATTAGGTCATACCTGTATTATCACTGACTTTTACACTGCTGTGAAACAAGTTGTAGACCATTTCCTCAGCAAAGGTATGAACCATATCGGAATTCTCACAGGCCTTGAGGAAACAACCGACCAGGAAGAAATTATCCAGGATAAGCGACTAGAAAATTTCAAAGACTATACCCAAGCAAATGGAATCTACCATGAAGAACTGGTCTTTCAGGGGAGCTTTACTGCCCAGTCTGGCTATGACTTGATGAAGGAGGCCATTCACAAGCTAGGAGAACAACTCCCACCAGCCTTTTTCGCAGCCAGCGATAGTTTAGCCATCGGTGCCCTCCGTGCCTTTCAAGAATCTGGAATTAGCCTACCAGACCGCGTCAGCCTCATTTCTTTTAACGACACTAGCCTGACCAAGCAGGTCTATCCTCCTCTTTCTAGCATTACCGTCTATACCGAAGAAATGGGCCGAGCAGGTATGGATATTCTTAACAAGGAAGTCCTCCACGGTCGCAAAATACCTAGCCTAACCATGCTGGGAACCAGACTGACTTTGAGAGAAAGTACGCTGCCATAACTCAACAAATATACCAACGCAAAAAATCCTAATAGAGAGTCTCAAATCTCCATTAGGATTTTCATTGTTAATCCATCACAATCATAGACTTAATGGTCTTGCGTTCATCCATATCTTTATAAGCCTGGTCGATATCTTCCAGTTTATAACTTGAAGTAAAGACGCGACCTGGATTGATGTCTCCATCAAGAACCGCTTTTAACAAAACTTGTTTGTCATAAGTGGTAACTGAGGCTGCTCCACCTGCCACTGAAATATTTTGGGCAAAGGTTGAACCAAGGGCACGGTTATTATAATGTGGAACACCGACAAATCCCATGCGTCCTCCATTATGAAGGACTCCAAGGGCCTGCTCAACGGCTGCTTCAGTCCCAACACATTCAAGGGCTGCATCTGCTCCACCACCGAGGATTTCACGCACCTTGGCAATTCCCTCTTCGCCACGTTCAGCCACAACAGCTGTCGCCCCTGATTCCAAGGCCATCTTTTGGCGGTCTTCATGACGGCTCATAAGGATAATTTGTGATGCACCACGCATCTTAGCTGCAATGACAGCGCATTGACCAACAGCCCCATCCCCGATAACGACCACCTTGTCGCCCTTTTGCACATTAGCAACACGCGCCGCATGATAGCCTGTCGGCATGACATCAGCAAGTGTCAAAAGTGACTTGAGCATGCCTTCGCTATAATCTGAAGGTTGACCTGGAATTTTCACAAGTGCCCAATTAGCAAAGTGGAAACGGATGTACTCTGCTTGGACCCCGTTAGACCAGTTGGTGCCAATATGGCGGTCACAAGTCCCATCATAGCCAGCGCGACAGGCATCACACTCCCCACAGCCATGGGTGAAAGGTGCGATGACAAAGTCTCCTGATTTTACTGTAGTAACGTTCTCACCAACTTCTTCGATAATTCCGATAGCCTCATGACCGCTATTTCTATGTCCTTCTTCGATTTCTGGATTACGGTAACTCCAGAGGTCCGAACCACAAACGCAAGTACGGACAATGCGGATAATAGCATCATCTGCTTCTATAATTTGCGGACGTTCAATTGTAGCAAGTCCAACCTTGCCTGCCTTTGTATATACTGCTGATTTCATTTAAAATTTTCCTTCCTTGTAAAGTTTAATTTTGAGATTTAAGCGATTTAAAGCCGTCTGTAACTGAGAAAAGCGCTCTTCTAATTTTTTCTTTTCCTCTTCTAAAATACCAAGCCTTCCCTCTCGCGTTTCATCCCCCTTTTGGTAGAGCGACATATAGTCAACTAAACTGTCTACAGAGACACCCGCCGAACGGAAACACTTAATAAATTCCAGTGCTTCTATATCCTGATCTTGAAAGTCACGAATCCCAGTTGCAGTTCGAGTAATCGGTGGCACAAGACCAACTCGCTCATAATACCGAATCGTATCCGCTGAAATTCCCAATAAGTCGCTGACAGATTTAATATTCATATACTAGCCTCCTTTCATATCCTTCATTGAATTTAAGCAATGATAACTCACTTATCTTATTATACAACTTTGAGTTGACTCCAAGTCAAACATTTTGCATCTAAAAGAAAAATTCTTTTAATTACCAAATTTTTAAAATATTTAAACTGGAAAGAAAATACTCTATTTCAAATAACATAGGGGTTCAATCATTCTTGACTCTATACTAATGATGCCCATGCTTCTGCTCTAACTCTCTCACTCTCCGTCTATGTTGCGCATGATTGCTTTGACTGCTATCTACTTCAATAGTGATATTCTGCACGCCTCTTTCTTCTAAAAATTGACGCACTACTTCTTTGGTTTCCATCATCTGTTCCCAGTCCTTGATACAAATGTGAACAATAGCATTATTCTCTAGACCATCCATGGACCAAATGCTAAGTTGATTAACACTTTTGACATTGGGTAGAGCCTCTAAATCTTTCTCCAAATCACTTGTCTCGACCCCTTCTGGCACAGCATCTAGGAAAATTTTTAGTGCACTCCAAAAGCGTGGAATGGCTTTCGACAGAATAAAGATGGAAATGACCAGAGATAAAAGCGGATCGAGGATATACCAGTCCGTAAATCGAAGAATAATCGCCATTAGAATGACAGCCAACCAACCAAGAGTATCTTCCAAAAAATGCAAGCTAAGAATAGATTCATTCTTTGTTTTTCCCTTACGAACTACCAGACTAGCTAGCACATTGATAGCTACCGCAATGATTCCCAGCCAGAGAATCCCTTCCTCATTAACGGGTTGCGGGTGAGCGATCTTTGTGACATTTTCCAAAAGCACTAGGACAGACCCTATCATAAGAATCACAGCCGTTAGCATGGCCCCTAAAAGACTAAAACGTTTGTAACCCAAGGTGTACTGTCTATCTTCTTCACGATTGGAAATCGTTTCTAAAAGGGCAGATATGCCAATGGCTATAGCATCTCCCAAGTCATGAACAGAATCAGCAAGAACTGCACTCGAACCAAAGATTCCTCCTGCGATAAACTCAACAATCGCATAGCTTAAATTTAAGAAAAAAGCTAACCAGATAGATGTTTTAGAACTCATTTCTCTCCCTCCTTTGGTATAATGGGTATATACATACTTCTTTCATTTGTATTATCTAATAAAATCCAAAGAAAGGATAGAAGCAAACTGTCAGTCCTGTTCAGTTCTGAACAGTTTGTCACTAGTGTCTATATGACAAAAAGAGACCGTCGAGTCAGCAAGACGAAAAAAGCCATCTACCAAGCTTTTTTACAACTTTTGAACGACAAGGGCTATGATGCCACTACTGTTCAGGATATCATTGACCTAGCAGATGTTGGGCGCTCCACTTTTTACTGTCACTACGAGAGTAAGGAACTCCTTTTAGATGAGCTCTGTCGCTACCTCTTTCATCATCTCTTTGAAAGGGAAGGACACTTGACTACCGAGGACTACCTCGCACATATCTTTTTACATTTTCAGAAAAACCAGGACCATGTCACCAGTCTCCTTTTTTCCAAAAACGACTACTTCCTCCGCCAACTACACAGGGAACTCAAACACCACGTTTATCCCATGGTGGCGGATGACTTGCAAGAAGCCTATCCAAACATTCCGGACTCCTACCTCCAGCATTTTGTTGTAACGAACTTTATCGAGACCCTAACTTGGTGGCTAAAAAAAGGAAAATCTTATACCGAAAACCAAGTGGTGAAATTTTACCTTGATGTAATAGAGATGACCTCTACAACTCCACTTGATAACTAAGCCTGAAACTCAGAAAGGAACCAACTATGTTAACTTCGATGATTCTAGGAATACTAACAATTGTACTAGCTCTCGCCTTCTCATTGCTTCACCTTGCTGCTGCTTTTTCAGCCATGAAACAAAAGAACTACAGTCTGGGAAACACGTGCATCTTGGTTGGCAGTTGCCTCACATCTCTGGCTCTAGCCATCTTTTACTTCGTTCCAGTTGCAACCATTCTTCTATGGATTGTGGGTTCGAGTATCGTCTGCTATGGAGCCTACTGGAACGGCCAACAGAAAGAAAAGCAACATATCTCGCACCACATCGTTCGTATAACGACCGCTATTATCATTACGGTATTATTCATTTTGCTCTAACACAAAAAGGATCAGATGATCCTTTTTTACTTTTTAAGCGCTTTTTGCTGCCTTGCTCCACTGATACCACCCAACTAGACTATTGATCAAGTAAATCAGGTATTTTCCTTGGATTTGCAGGCTTTCTCCCCACCAGAGATAGATTGAAAAGACAGTAGTAGCAGCCCAGAATATCCACTGTTCACGGTAAACAGCTGTCATGAGGATTTGCCCTACACCATTGGTCGCATCAGTGATAGAATCACGATAGGGACGATTAGCTCCGATAGACTGATAAATAAACCCAAAGGCCAACCACCAAAGAACACTAATAGAAAGATACTTTGTCCAACCCTTGCCGTCTAGTTTACGTGCGACAAACTCTTGTTGTTCTTTCTTAAACTGGGCTTGATAAATCCAAACCAAGAGACCAATTGGCTGCATAATTGTAAAATAGAGAGTTGTTAAAACCTCACCATAGAAGCCTTTCTGCAAAGCCAAGATAAGGTAAATGACAGAGTTAATCAAACCAAAAAGGTAATTACTTGCTCGACCTTCTGATACAAAGATGACACAGATAATTCCAGTCAGGCTACAAATCATCCCAACCCAGTCAACAATGCGGTGTTCATAAATCAACTCAAGCCAGATTGGAAAACTTCCTAAAACTAGCAGGTAAAGCCACTGGGAAAAACTACGATTGGCAAAGAGGTCATTCCAGATAGCCTTCATAGTTCCTGAAAATCCTAAATCAGCCATAGCAGCAACCATACGGCGGTAACCGCCAGACATTTCACCAAGAGTAATTTTGATATTCTTGAGTTTTGTTTACAAATAAGTCGTCATATTTTCTCCTTTTGTTTTTAAAGAGCTGTGTCTGGATAGACTTTCGGACGCAACGCTCTATTATATATCTACTGAACTGTCTATACACAAGATTTCCATCCTTAGTCGACATGAGCTGGAAATCCTTATTTGTTAAGTAGTTCACAACTCATTATACAACTAATTTCTGAATAGTCAAGTGTATTTACAGTAAAATTTTGAAAATCCTGAAAATTTCCTCTTATTTTCCATTTAAAAATGAAAATCATTAATTCTGACACTAAAAAAGCCCAGACAACATTGTCTGAGCATTCTTCTGTATGTCATTTAAAGAAGTTGAGTTTGACATTTTCAATCTATTTCTTCAACAATCCTTGTTCTTGGAGAAACTCCTTGGCTACTTGTTCTGCTGACTTGCCTTCAACACCGACTTGGTAGTTGAGCTGGCTCATCTGGCTTTCAGTAATTTTACCAGCCAATTTATTGAGAACTGTCTCCAACTCAGGATGTTTCTTGAGAAGAGCTTCTTTCATTAGTGGAGCTCCTTGATAAGGTGGGAAGAGTTGCTTGTCATCTTCCAAGACCTGTAAATCATAACGCGCCAATTCTGCATCTGTCGAATATGCATCTGTGATTTGAATATCGCCTGACTGAATTGCCTGGTAGCGAAGGGCTGGCTCCATGGTCGCTACATTGAGATTGAGACCATACATTGATTGCAAGCCCTTATTGCCATCTTCACGGTCATTAAATTCGAGTGTAAAACCTGCCTTCAGCTGCCCTTCCACTTTTTTCAAGTCCGAAATGGTCTTCAAGCCATATTCTTGAGCAATCTTTTTCGGAACAGCTACAGCGTAGGTATTTTGATAAGACATGGGTTTGAGATAGGCAAGATGATCCTGTTTGGCAATGCCATCACGCGCCACTTGATAAACCTGATCTGGCTCATGCCCCACTTTAGGTGCTGGTTGAAGCAAACTTTCAGTCACCGTACCCGTAAATTCAGGATAGATGTCAATATCCCCTTTTTTCAGAGCTTCATAGAGGAAGCTTGTTTTCCCAAAATTCGGTTTAACAGTCGCAGTCATACTGGTATTTTCTTCAATGAGGAGTTTATACATATTGGCCAAAATTTCTGGTTCCGGTCCCAATTTCCCAGCAATCACCAAGTTTTCTTTCTCTTTTTGAGCTAATAGAGCTGGACTATAAGACAGACCGAGCAATAAGGTCACCAAGGCAAAACCAGAGAAAATCGTCCGCAATTTTGCTTTTTCCATCACTTTTAGTAGGAAGTTAAAGGCAATGGCAAGCACTGCTGAAGAAAGCGCCCCAATCAAAATCAGACTGGTATTATTACGGTCAATCCCCAAAAGGATAAAGGAACCCAGTCCGCCTGCCCCAATCAAGGCTGCCAAGGTTGCCGTACCGATAATCAAGACCGCTGCCGTCCGAATCCCAGACATCATAACAGGCATGGCAAGTGGAATTTCGAATTTCTTGAGACGCTCCCATCTGGTCATCCCAAAGGCAATCCCAGCCTCCTGCAGACTCGGATCAATTCCCTTCAGCCCAGTGATGGTATTTTGTAAAATCGGGAAAATCGCATAAATCACTAGAGCTGTCAAGGCCGGTAAGGTTCCAATTCCCATCAAGGGGATGAAGAGCCCCAACAAGGCAAGAGACGGGATGGTCTGGAAAATCCCTGCAATCTGCAAGACCCAGTCCGCCATCTTTTCATGATAACGAAGAAATACCGCTAAGGGGACTGCAATAAAAATAGCTAGTAACAAGGTCAAAAGTGACAACTGCAAATGTTGAGATAGAGCTGTTACCCAATCACCAAAACGATCCTGAAAAGTTGATATCAAATTAGCCATGAACACTACCTCCAAACAAGTCTGCTACAAAGTCTGTTGCAGGCGCTTTTAAAATCGTCTCGGGATTCGCCACCTGACAAATCTCTCCATCCTGCAAAACAGCAATACGATCACCTAATTTCAAAGCTTCATCCGTATCATGGGTCACAAAAATCGTTGTCATCCCAAACTCTTTATGCAATTCTTTCGTCAGAACCTGCAACTGTTTTCTCGAAATAGCATCCAAAGCCGAAAAGGGTTCATCCATGAGGAGAATCTTAGGCTGACCAATCATAGCACGGACAATGCCGACCCGTTGCTGTTCTCCACCAGATAATTCACTCGGAAGTCGATGCCCATACTCAGCTACTGGTAAACCAACCTTAGCCAAAAGCTCTTCTGTTTTCGTCGCTATTTCTTCCTTACTCCACCCCTTCATCTCAGGAATGAGAGCAATATTTTCTGCAACCGTTAAATTGGGAAACAGAGCAATGGCCTGTAAAACATAACCAGTAGAAAGACGAAGTTCCCGCTCGTCATAGTCTTTGATGCGCTTGCCATCCATATAAATATTTCCATCAGTTGGTTCCAAAAGACGGTTAATCATCTTGATCATGGTTGTCTTACCAGATCCAGATGGACCAACTAAAACCATGAACTCCCCATTCTCAATCCGTAAATTGACATCTCTCAAAACATCTTTTTCTGTGTAGCGTAGCGCTACATTTTTGTATTCAATCATTCTTTGTCCTCAATTTAAAATTTTCCTCGGTTTGTCAAGTTACCAAACTTTTAATAACTAATTTACCCCATTCTAAACCTCATTTTCCTGCTCTTTCAGATTAGCCAAAATTCTTTCTTGAAAACCTTCAAACTGACGAATTTCTTCCTCTGAAAATCCTTTGTAACAGATAGTATCCAATCTCTGACTGACACGTTGCCCAACTTCTTTCTGGGACTTGCCCAACTCTGTTAAAACTAAATACTTCTTACGCTTATCTTCTCCACACGGACTGACAGTTATAAGATTTTGCTCCTCTAACTTTTTTATCATAGTCGTCAACGTATTATTAGCAAGCCCAGTCGCAAGCGCAATATCTGTCGCAGTTGCACAGCCCGTCTTACTATTCCATAAAACCGCTAAAATCTTTCCCTGCTCACTCCGATAAAGAGAGTCAGGGTCTTGTCTCAGTAACTTTTGAAAAAGCCGCCCATTCAACAAACGAATATGATGGGCTACCAAATGACAATATTTCATGAAACCTCCAATTTATTTCTATATCGATACGAATAAAAAACATTATAATACTTATTATTCCAATTGTCAACTATTTCGATTTAGAACTAATTTTTCTCAGTAAAAAATCTCCTACTCAAGGTAGAAGATTTCAATCTTATAAACTTAATCCGTCATGTCTGATACCAAGGTTCGACGCTCCAATGGAATACTGCACATAACTAACAAGAAAATGAAACCTGACTGAATCCAGAAAAGGGCCAAGTCAAAGATTCCATGCACAGCAACCACTGTAAGGAAAGATAGATAAAGACCGATAATTGGACGTTTCCCCGACTCCTGACTCATATCCATCATCAAACGAACAGGAGCAACAGAAGACAAAGCTAATAAAATGGTTCCCACAATTCCGTAACTCAGAATCGTATCAATATAAAGGCTGTGAGCATGTTCATGATAAGGAGCATTTATCCGAGGATAAGAGTGCATATAGGTCAATGGCCCCTCCCCCCAAAAAGGATTTTGCTTAAACAAGGCCATCCCAGCATCCCAGATAGAAATGCGTTCTTCCATAGAGGAATCTAAAGTCCCCATCCGAACTCCCAAATCACTAGAAAAAAGGAAACTCAAGCCAATCGCAAAGACCCCGATACTAAGCCAAAAGGCCTTCCAGTTTTTAATGGTTGTAAAGAGATAAATGATGGCTCCAGCGATAATAGCAGGAAAGGCAGTTCGATTTTGAGTAAAGTTCAATCCAAAGAGATTAACAAAGCCTGCAATCACACAGAATACCTTCAACCAATTCAACTTGGTCGTTGTAAAGAGATAGAAGGCAATCATGATACAGAAACAACAAATAATTCCATAGTAATTAGGATTAAAAAAGGTCACTTCTGCCCGATTCTGATGCCATACCTGCATATTGGGCGAAAGAAAGGCATAGTTAAATTTCTTTACAATTTGGAAATGCTCCAAAGTAGCAAAAGCCGCAGAGAGCACACTACCAAACAAGATTGTCTGCAGTATCAGTCGAAAGAAAGCATGTGTCAGACGTTTCTGGTAGAAGCTAAAGAAAATGAGGAAGAGAAACATCAGTAAAGATGCAACCAATCCAAGCCAGTTCTTGGCGACGATAGAGATGATACTACTGTAGGCAATAAAAAAGAGAAGTACAGGATGTTTGGCCAATCCTTTGATAATTCCCTTCATTTCCCCAGTAACAAGTAAACCTATCAAATATAAAGCAAAGAGGGCTAAGAACAAATAAAAAGGTAAAAAGATACTTATGATCATCAAATACAAAAAGAAATCTTTTTTCGAAAGCCCTCTTATCTTATCCAGTAATCCAATTGATTTCAAAACGGATCCTTTCTGTTCTGAATTTCTCCAGAAGATAAATGCTAAACTATCTTTATATTCTACCATTTTTTCCGTCATTTGGGAACAATGAACACGTTTTCGCCACAAAAAAAATCTTTCATTAATATGGCACTAGAACTGAATGTTTCTACCGTTTTCCACTACTTGATAGGTCTGACTTTGCAAATCAATTTCTGCTACTGCTGTTACGGACTTGTCTTTATTTTGACGTTTGATTACAATGCTGTGAGCTGTTGGTGTTTCAATGTCAATAGTCCCTTCTAGGTCAAAGGCCTCTGACCGATTACGGAAAGAAAATAGATTGAGAAGGGACTTCACCACAGGACGTTGAACTTCTTCTGCTATTTCCTCATTGCTATAGTAATGACGATTAATATTTCGACCTTCTTTGGTTTCTTCTAATAATTTCAAGTCATTTTTTCCTGCTAATAGACCCACATAGTAAACCTGAGGAATGCCTGGCGCAAAAGCTTGAATCAAACGAGCGAGGAAGTACTTGACATCATCATCTCCAAGTGCAGAATAGTAGGTTGAATTGATTTGGTAGATATCTAGATTGTTATACTCTGCACTAGAGTACTTACGTTTGACATTCGCTCCAACCTTATAGAGCTCATTTGAAGCATAGTCAATTTCCTCATCGGTCAGGATATCCTTGACATCTACCACTCCAATCCCATCATGGGTATCTAGTGTCGTAAATTGCTTCATCGGGCTCATCTTTAACCACTTAGCTAAGCGCTCTATTCTGGAACTGTAAAGAGTATAAAGGGTCACCATTGGAAGGGCAAAATCGTAAACATAGTAATCATGATCCGCTATTTTAAACTGAATCGAATAGTGTTCATGAATCTCAGGTAAGAGCTCTGCACCGTATTCAGCTCCTATATCCCGGACCTTATCCAATAAGTCCCAAATATCTGGTTCCACAAAGAAATCATTGGTATCCAATTTCTTCACCGCATAAGCAAAAGCATCTAGGCGAATCAAATCACACCCGTTACTTGCTAGATGTTGAATCGTCTTACGGATGAAGCTCATCGTTACTTCTTTGGTCACATCAAGATCAATCTGCTCCTCACCAAAGGTATTCCACAAATGTTCTACTGAACCGTCTGCAAAAACGATCTCTTGCTTTGGTGCACGATCCTTACGCTTGTAAATTAAATCTACATCAGCTTGTGTCGGACGGTTTTCCGGCCAAAACTTGTCCCAGTTTAAAAAGAGATCTTTAAATTCACTAGCTTCATGTTTTTCTTGATAGTCCTTATAATATTTAGATTGACGAGAAATATGGTTAATCATAAAGTCAAACATAAGATAATATTTCTCACCTAAACGCTTAACATCCTCCCAATCACCAAACGCTGGATCCACTTCATCATAGTCCACTGGTGCAAATCCGCGATCACCTGTTGACGGGAAAAATGGTAGAAGGTGAACTCCCCCAATAGCATCGCCAAAATGTTCTTCCAAATTCTCATACAAGTCTTTAAGGTTATTTCCAAGACTATCTGAGTAAGTAATCAACATAGTTTTATTTTGAATGGACATAGATGTTCTCCTTTTTCTAATGAAAGCCAAGTCTTATATGACCTGGCTTCGTAAATGAAAGATATTTTTAGATTTTTGTTCAGTACTAATATAGACTGCAATCAACTAAATACGACTTTCTTGTTTTCTACATAGAAATGCCAACAAGCTGAACCGTTCCTCTATGTATGGAATTATAGATTCCATAAGCACTTTCTTACTTCACTGCCCCGTTACTCATTCCTGAAATGATATGTTTTTGGAAGATGAGGTAGACAATTGTTATCGTTACAATTCCCACAATATAAGATGCAAAACTTGGGCCATAGTCATTGAAGTACTGACCTTGGTAGTTGTATTGGAAGAGAGGCAAAGTCCACATCTTGGAATCCTTATTCAGAATCAAGAGTGGCAACATAAAGTCATTCCAGAACCAGAGAGCATTGATAATCAAAGTTGTCGCATGCATGGGCTTCAACATTGGAAAAATGATTCGACGATAAATTGTAAAACGATCAGCTCCATCAATTTCCGCAGCTTCATCCAAACTATCTGGTACACTGATTTTTATATAACCAACATACAAGAAGAGAGTCTGTGGAATAGCATAAGTTAGGTAGAGTATTACTAGCCCCCACATATTTGCTAGACCGAGTTTACTCATCATAACTGTGATGGGAATCATAATCACCTGAAATGGAACAAATATCCCTAAGATCAGGAGCGAATACATAATTGCAAAGGCTTTTTTCTTGGACATATTTCGAGCAATGGAATAAGCTGCAGCTGGTATAAAGAAAGCTACTACAATCAATGATAACACCGTAATAACTGCTGAATTCCAGAAATAGCCTCCAATTCCATCCGAAATCAATCGTTCATAATTACTCAACGTAAAAGGATTGGGCAAACTAAAGAAATGATTCATGATATCCTTAGTTGTTTTGAAAGAACTAAATACCGTTACCAACAAAGGAACAAGTATAAAAATACCACCGACTATCAAGAGGACATATTTCCAAAACTGATTCAATTTTTCTTCTTTTTTCATGTGTAGGACTCCTCTATTAGATTTCAAATTTCTTTGATAGCTTGATTTGGATCAGAGAAACAATTCCAATAATTAAGAATAAAATCAAGGCAATTGCATTCGCATATCCATATTGATTACTCTTGAAAGCATAGTTGTAGACTAAAAGTCCAAGAGACGTTGTAGCATTATTTGGACCACCACTCGTCAACGCAAAAATTTGGTCAAAGGCTGTCAAACCAGACTTAAGAGCCAAGATAAAAACCATTGAGATCGTTGGCAGTAAATAGGGCAATTCAATCTTCCAAAAGGTTTGTTTACTTGTTGCACCATCAATTGATGCTGCCTCTAAAATATCATTTGGAATACTCTGAAGACCAGCAAGAAAGAGAATGATTGGCATAGCTACTCCTTGCCATAGAAGAACAAAAATAGTTGCCACTACCGCTCCAACTGGTGTCCCCAATAGACTCTCTTGTAAAAAGCTAATTCCTAAAATTTTTCCAATCGTTGGAAGACCATAGTTGAAGAATTGTTTAAAAATCAAGGAAACTGTCAAACCAGACAAAACAGCCGGGAAAAAGAACCAAGCTCTAAAGAAGGTCTGCCCCTTCATCTTAGAATTTAAGGCTCGTGCCACAACCATCCCAATCGTAATCTCTCCAATAATCAATGCCAGAGTTAAAATCAAAGTAAAGGCTATGGCTGTGAAGAATTTCCCATCAATCATCAGCAATTTGTAGTTATTTAAACCAACAAATTTATAATTATAGGTCAATCCAGTCCAGTTAGTCAAACTATAGAAAGCACCTTGTACCATTGGAAAGTAAAAGAAGATAGCTTGTAAAGCAAGCGGGATGAGCAAAAATGTCCAACCCCAGTATTTATTTAAAAATTTTCGAATAGCCATATCATCTTAACTCCTATTCTAGTCCAAATCTGCCTTCATTGGATTAAAGAAAGCATTGAGATTGTTTGCCATATTTTTCAGATTTTTATCCATCAGGTAACCTGCACTTAGATTAAAAAAGTCTTCTTCAGAGTTCCAGCGTTGGCCCAACCAAACATAATGTTTGTCCGTAAAAGCCAGTTTAGAAATAGCTGCAAGCGCTGAATCTTCTTTTTCCTGTATGCCTTTCACCGCAACTGGTGATCCATCTACATCATAGTATGACTGCATAGCTTTTGGACTAGTCATATAGCTGATAAATTCTTCGGTTTCTTTCGGATGTTTGGTAGTAGCTGAAGTTGATAATGCCATGTCCCCTGCACCAACAGTGACTTCTTTTCCTACTTCTTCTCCAGGGAAGGCGAACATCCCCACCTCAAATTTTGGATCCTGTTGATTAATTGCGGCTAATGCCCATGATCCTTGTGGCATCATCAAGGCTTTTTCACTCGAAAATGCTACCACCGCATCATTATAAGAGGCACCACGCCAACCATCTTGAGCATTATCTGCTAATAAATCGAGTCGTTCTGCATCTGCTTTTAAAATAGCATCATCTGCAGAGATTGCGTTTGGTTTTGAAAAGCGAAGATAGTTATTAGCCGCGTCTCCACTACCCGTAAGGGTAATGAGAGAAAGTTGGTGGTAACCATTTAATGTCCAGCCTTCATTGCCTGCAACCGCAAACGGAGAATTTCCACTATCTTTTATCTTTTTGACAATCTCTTGAAATTCTTTAAAAGTCTTCGGTTCCTCAAGTCCTAATTCTTTAAACTTCGTTTTATTGTAATAGATTCCATAAAGGTTGGCTGTTAATGGCACACTATAAATCTTGTTATTGATTGCATACTTTTCGGCATAGTCATTCTTGATGTTCTCAAGATAGGGTTTTTCTGTCATATCTGCAAAATAGCCTGCCTTCGCCCACTCCTGAAAATCCATATTTTGAGGATAGACATTAATAATATCTGGAACATCTCCTGATAAAATCCGAGTCTTTAGAACAATTCCAGCTGAAGGTACTGTAGTCAGCTTTACATCAATATTAGGGTGTTCCTTCTCAAAATCATCCACTATCCTTTGCAAGGTATCTGCCATCTCGGTCTTCTGGTTAAAAAACTCAATCGTTACCTTACCATCAGCTGATTGATTGTTCTGACCACAAGCCACTAGGCCTAGTAAACTTGCCACAGCTACTAAAAGAAAACCTGCTTTCTTATACCATTTCATTGGAATGCCTCCTTGATAAATTTATACGCTTTTATTATAGTCTTTTGAATTTATACTGTCTACTCAAAAAATCTCCTGGTGATAGGGTAACAGTTAAACCTGCATACATGAGCTCTGCACCCGAGTAAACAATGTTTGTCCCTTCCAGCTCATAAAGCCCTTCCACTTCTAAGTCTTTCAGTTTCAAGGTGGTTTCCATTGTTTCCACAACTGACAGGACTCGGACGTAGGTCACAATCGTTTGATTTCCATAGTTAAATTGCACAGCTGCTTCATTGGATTCAGCATCGGGATTGATTAACCTATACTGATTCCCCAACTGGACTACTGGTCGCAATTCTTTATACAAGTTCACCTGATTAGCAATCTCAGCCTTCTCTTCATCTGATAAACTTGTCAAATCAAGCTCATAGCCCAGATTTCCCATCATTGCCACATGACCACGAGTTTCCAATGGTGTCGTTCGTCCCATCTGATGATTTGGCACTGCTGACACATGAGCCCCCATAGAAATGGTTGGATAGAGATAGGATGAACCATATTGGATTGGTAAACGTGCAATAGCATCAGTATTATCACTAGCCCAGACTTGTGGGAAATAACGCATCATACCAAGATCATTTCGTCCACCACCACCTGAGCAGGACTCAAAGAGAATATGGCTATGCTTCTCTGTCAGATAAGAAACGAGTTCGTAAAGCCCCATCATGTACTGATGAGACTGCATCTGGGTTTCCAGATAAACTGAACCATTCCCCAGATTAGTGATATTGCGGTTCATATCCCATTTGATGTAGTCAATTTTATGATGAAAGAGGAGTTCATCTAAAACATTTTTCAAATATTCTACTACCTGAGGATTGGCAAGATTAAGTACTAATTGATTTCGAGAATAGGTATGCTCATAACCTGGAACCTGAATAGCCCAGTCAGGATGTTTGCGATACAAGTCGCTATCAACAGAAATCATCTCCGGTTCTAACCAAAGCCCAAACTGCAAACCTCTTTCATGGATCGCTGAAATCAGACTTTCTAGACTTCCACCCAGTTTTTTCTCATTCACAACCCAATCACCTAAAGCACGATTATCATCAAAGCGATTACCAAACCACCCATCATCTAATACAAAAAGTTCAATTCCAACTTTCTTAGCTTCATCAGCTAGTTCTAACAGTTTTTCTCTCTGAAAGTCAAAGTAGGTAGCTTCCCAGTTATTGATTAGAATTGGACGCTCTTTTTTAGAAAATTTACTTGGCATAATGTGCTTAAGTACAAAATTCTGACTTTCATGACTAATACCAGTTAATCCCTTATCTGAATAGGTCACTAAAGCTACCGGTGTTTCAAAATTTTCCTCAGGATCTAACTTCCAAGAAAAGTTTTCTGGATTAATGCCAATAGCCACCCGAACTTCATTCAGTTGATTCTTTTGGACAAAAGCTTCGAAGTTTCCACTATACATCAGTTGAATAGCAAACACATTCCCAGCATCCTCTGTAACTCCTTGATCACATAATATAAGAGCAGGTGTTTGAGCATGCCCAGAAGCTCCACGGTTCGAACTAATCGAAAAGATTCCTTGCTCTACCTGTTGACGTCGGACAGTCTTTTCACGAGCATAAGCTCCCTGCAGAGTTACTATTTCGTAAGCTGCAGCAGGAAAATCAGCCATAAAAGAAAATTCCTTATAAATGACAACTTCCTGATTGCTATTATTTTCCAATTTGCTGTAACTAGCAATTGTCGCATCATTATCAAAAGCTGTATAATACAAAGTCAGACTAAGTTGAGCCTTAGAATCTTTTAAAATCAAGGCAAGCGTCTCTGTAGCATCCATGCTGTGAGGAGAAGGTAAGCCCTGTGGACCATTCTGACCTTTTAAAATCTTTGCTTCTACAAATCGAAAGTCTGTTACTTCAGTTGCATCATGTTGAACCTGTAAAGTTGGTTTTCTAAAGTCACCCAAACCATGTTGTCCAAAAATCTGACGTTGCGTATCCAAACTAAAGGTTCGATTAGTAGCTATGGGATTACCAGAAAAAGCATGATCGCGTTCGTAAACACTATTAGCCCCTCTATAGTTCTTAATAGTCTTTCCTAAATGTTTTAATAATAAGAATCCATCCCTATTTTCAATAATCAAACTTAAACCTTTACTCTCAACGTAAAATAGATTATTCTCTATTCGAACTCCCATAAATTGTACCTCATCTATTTCTTGATAAAATTTTAGCACATAAAAGCGCTTTCTAAAATAGAGAAATGTCTACAAAGTATGGTAAAATGTTAGGTAGGAGGTGGCCCATGCTCGTTTTTTCAGAATACCAGACTGGAACAATTGATCTTTCTCTTAGCTTCTACGGTTATGAAGAATGCACGCCTAATTACTCTTTTGGTCCAGCTATTCGAGATACCTATGTACTACATTACATTACTAAAGGAAAAGGTCAATTCCATTATAAGGGGAAAATTGTTGATTTAAAGGCAGGAGATTTCTTTTTACTAAAACCAGATGAATTAACATTCTATCAAGCAGATAGCCAGGATCCTTGGGCTTACTACTGGTTGGGGATCACTGGAGGGAGGGCACCTGACTACTTTGCTCTATCTCAAATTTCTGACCAATCCTACCTCATCCAGTCAAATAACTGTCATACACAAACAACTGCAAAACTCATCTCAGATATTGTCTGCTTTGCTCAGATTACAAAATCTAATGAATTGGCTCAACTCCACATCATGGGACAACTCCATGAACTAATGTTTCATCTAGGAACGATTGCTCCCAATCAGAAAAAAGAGAATATTTCATCAACTCACCAGCTCTATCTTGACTGCAAACAATTAATTGATAGTCACTATCCACGATCGCTCACCATTCAAGATTTAGCAAAAGAGCTATCGGTTCATAGAAGTTACTTAACTAGTGTGTTTAAAGAATTTCACCAACTCTCTCCAAAAGAGTATTTACTTTTCGTTCGAATGAACCGTGCTCAACAGTTACTAGAACACACAAATGAAACGATCAAAGTCATTGCATATTCTGTAGGTTTTTCAGACCCACTACATTTCTCAAAAGCCTACAAACAGTTTTTTCATAAAACACCTAGTCAAACTCGAAAAGAATACTCTCACTCCCTCTTAGCTAGAAAGGAAAATCAATGAAATCACACCAACTAGTCTACCAAATATTAGCTAGAGAAAACGATTATGTTAGCGGAGAAAAAATCGGAGAAGAACTGAATTTAAGCCGTACATCCATATGGAAAGCGATCCAACGTCTTCAACAAGAAGGCCTAGAAATTGACAGTATCAAAAATAGAGGCTATAAGCTTATTCAAGGCGATCTGATATTGCCTGATTTGATTCAGGAGAACACCAACTTAACCATTCGCTACAAACCTGAGACCAAATCAACCCAAACAGATGCAAAAGAAGGGATTGAAGCTGGAAACAAAGGAAATACACTCTATCTTTCAACCTGTCAAACAGCAGGTCGTGGCCGCTTTCAGCGCCGCTACTATTCTCCATCTCAGGGGGGGATCTATATGTCCCTGCATGTTCAACCCAATCTTCCTTATGAAAAACTCCCTTCCTATACTCTCCTTGTAGCTGCTGCAGTCTACAAAGCCATTAAAAACCTAACTATGATAGAAGTAGATATCAAATGGGTAAATGACATCTACTTTAAAAATAAAAAGATAGCAGGTATCCTCACTGAAGCGATGACATCAGTTGAGACAGGCTTGGTTACAGACGTCATTATCGGACTTGGTATAAATTTTTCTATAGCAGACTTCCCAGAAGACCTAAAAGAAAAAGCAGGCAGCCTATTTATGCCACCTGCACCAATTAGTCGTAATGAGCTCATCAGCGAAATATGGAATTGTTTCTACAATACGGATTCAGATGAGCTACTTTATATCTATAAAGAAAGATCAATCGTTCTTGGAAAAGAAGTTACTTTCCAGCTAGACGGAAAATTTGAGAAAGGTCTTGCAAAAGAAATCTCAGAATCCGGCCAACTACAAGTCGAATTTGAAGATAAACATACTATCTGGCTAAATAGCGGAGAAATATCACTAACGGGTTGGTAATAAACAAATCCCCCTTTTAATGATTTAGAAGGGGGATTTACATACAAAAAAAGAGCCTAACAGCTCTCTTAACGTACGGAGAATGGGGGATTCGAACCCCCGCGCCGGTTACCCGACCTAACGATTTAGCAAACCGTCCTCTTCAGCCTCTTGAGTAATTCTCCTATTAATGGGCACGAGTGGACTCGAACCACCGACCTCACGCTTATCAGGCGTGCGCTCTAACCACCTGAGCTACGCGCCCAAGTTCAAAAACTTGGTATGAACTTTCGTTCAAAGCGGGTGACGAGAATCGAACTCGCG